>CAJWUS010000001.1 GCA_913047525.1 uncultured Flavobacteriales bacterium
TTTTTATAAAATTAGCGGTCTAAAAATCGTAATAATGATTGAACAAGTCTGTTTTGAGTCCAATGGAATAAAAGATAGTATTTACCTCTTTTGATTCACTTACTAAATTTCTTTTCGTTATCGTAAAATCAATTTTAAAATTGGTCGTAGGATTAATAATATATGCAATATTAAATTGCATATAATTGATATCTGTAAGGTTCCCTTGATACATCACAATACCAAAATCAGATGGTCTTCCAGCATGTATAAAGCCAGAATGTTCTTCAAATTCACCAGTAGACATATAGACATCATTTCCATATGAAGTTAGGTCTCCTTTTATTTTATCACCATATTTTGCCAACATCAATTGCGCTCTTGCTACCCATCTCTCTTTTCTGTAATTTATTATAAGAAGTTTTTCGGAAAAATTAGCGCCAAGCGGATGGGCTAGTGGTTGGTTGTAATGTGCATAATTTTGCTGAGGGTTATGATGCGCATAAGTGTAAGGTCTCACCAAGTTATATTCTATTTGCATTGTGAGATTTTCCAAACCAATTGCATCATACATTTTTACCCCCAATTGATATCCGTATTTTGAACCATACCAATCACTACCTCCTTTCATTTCATTCAAACTAAATTCATCTAAAACCAATTGCCCGTATAAATGAGATTTAAGAGGTAGTTTGTATTTAGCATTTATGCCAACAAGGGCATTGTCAGGAGAGTTAATGGAATATTCCAAAGGACGAAAAAGAGCAATAGGATTCAAATAATTTACATCAAATCCTCTATTTCCAGGTGCATGATTTACTTTCCAAATTACAGATTCAAAAATCCCAATATTGAGTTTTGAATTTACATTTGCAGATAAATAATGAGAGGATACGTATTTTTTAGCATAGCCCATTTGGTCATAATCATCAATTCCGTTATTTTCAAAATAGTTGATATCCTGCATTTCGGCATAAAGGTTGGTGTATTGCACTTTCCAAAAAGAAGTTTGAATACGCAAAAAAGGATAATTAAAGGCATTATCTGAAAGTAAAAGTGACCTATAGCCATCCCCAATAAAATGTTTGCCATGACCGAACTGAACCACAAAATGTTTAGCTGGTTTTATCCCGACATAGCCGGATGCCATGGCATAATCAAATCCTGTTTTTTTGAAATCTCTGGCATATCCCTGCCCAGGGACTACTTTTATTTTTCTAATCTTAGCATCTAAATAATTTGGAAAAATAGCCTGATTTTCCGCAAAAGAAGAAAAGAAAGATACAGATTCCCCAATATCTCCTTCAATAATGAAACCTCTTGTATTACTAAAAATCTTGGCTTCACTTTCCATCTCTCTACCTTTTGAAAAATAAATTATAGGAGAAGCCGTAACTTTATAATCCTCACCTTTAATGATAATAAGATGCTCTGAAAACAATTTTCTTTTATGCCATTTTGTCCACTTATTGGAAAATTCTAAAAGGTGTAAGGAGTCAGTATTTACCTCCCTATTTACAGTTGCTTCTATTAGAGGCCTAAATGAAGAATGAATTTCACTAGCGTTAATTTCTTGCTCACAAATTAAATTTGCATCATGGCCTAAAGGTAAGTTAGTGTGTTGTGCATTGATTTGAACAAATACAAATACAAATACAAAAAACGAACATTTTCTAATCATCATTCTTTTTTCTCATCAAAAAGGGAATGTATAAAAGTGTAAAATTAACTGCTGCAAAAATGGTAATAGCAAAATTTACATTCATATTTAACAAAAAGTAAGCAAAAACAATTAAAAGCATATTCATTATGCAAATAATCAAAGTTGTTTTTTGATGCCCAAAACCCAAATCTAATAAGCCGTGATGAATGTGATTCATATCTGGAGAAAGAGGGTTTCTCCCTCTAATTATTCGCACTACAAAAACCCTAAATGAATCAAATAAAAGAACAGCCAATATAGCTATTGCAACCAAAGGACCTTTATTCGGCAAGTGAATGGCGTCATTTACTATGCCAGAATTAATAGAATTTATGGATAAAATGGATAAAATCAACCCCACAACTAATGAGCCAGTATCTCCCATAAAAATTTTGGCTGGAGAATTGTTGTAAATTAAAAATCCTAGAAGAGTCCCCATAAGTGTAAATGCAAGCAATGCCATACTTATCTGATCAGAAAAAAATGCTAAAAGCCCAAATGACAAAGATGCAACAATCCCTAATGATCCTGCTAATCCATCCACTCCATCAATTAAATTAAACCCATTGGTAATTACAATTACCACAAAAACAGTAAATAATGTTGCGATAATTTCCGATAGCTCATAAATCCCCAATACCCCATGCATATTGTCTATTTGCAAATCATGGAGGTATATTATTATCAGAATGGCAAGAATTTGTCCAAACAATTTTTTAGTTGGGGAAAGGAAAAGTAGATCGTCAAGAACCCCAATAAAGAAAACAACAAACATACTTACAATAATAAATCGGATTTGTTCTATTTCTGCCCAAAAAAGCAAAGAAAAGATAATGCCAGCAAAAATGGCTATGCCTCCAAAAATAGGCACTTTCCCGATATGAGAAGAGCGCGCACCAGCACTATCGTACAAACGAAATTTTTGTGCAAAAAATATTATTTTAGGAATAGCCAAAAAGGTAATTACAAATGCAGTTACAAATGAAAGTAGAATATCTATGTAGGCGCCAAACATCTTATCTTTTTGAATTATTTTTTAATCCTTCTATATCAGATTCAACCATTATTTTACAAAGCTCTTCCACAGTGGTTTTTGGTTTCCAGCCTAAGAGTTTTTCTGCTTTTGCAGGACTTCCTATTAAAGCATCTACTTCTGCCAATCTGAAATATTTTTCACTTACTTTTACAATTTCTTCCCCTGTTTTTTTATCAATTCCTTTTTCTTTAACTCCTGCACCTTCCCATATTATTTCTGTTCCTATTACCTCAAATGCTAATTCGGTAAACCGCTTTACTGTAACTGCCCTATTTGTTGCTAAAACAAAATTATCAGAAGTTTCATGCTGCATCATTCTATACATACCCTCTACAAATTCTGGAGCATAACCCCAATCTCTGCTTGCATCCAAATTTCCTAATTCAATACAATTCCCTTCTGCTGCATTAAATCTTGCAACTCCATCAGTAATTTTTCTTGTTACAAATTCCAACCCTCTAAGCGGAGATTCATGATTAAAAAGAATTCCGCTACAAGCAAATATATCATAAGATTCTCTGTAATTCTGAGTCATCCAGTAGGCGTACAATTTTGAAATACCATAAGGACTTCTAGGATAAAAAGGAGTTGTTTCTTTCTGTGGGACTTCTTGCGCTTTTCCGTAAAGCTCGGAAGTAGAAGCTTGATAAAACTTAATATTCTTATTTATAATCCTAATAGCCTCAAGTAAATGAGTAACTCCAATTCCTGTAATCATACTTGTTGATAATGGCTGGTCAAATGATACATGCACAAAACTTTGTGCAGCCAAATTGTAAATCTCATCTGGTCTAATTTCAGAAACCATTCTTATTGTACTTGACGCATCAATCAAATCATGTTCAATAAGTTTAAGGTTTGGATTATCCTGAATCCCAAGATATTTTATTCGCCAAAAACTTTGGGAACTTGTTCGCCTATAAGCTCCAAAAACTTTATAATTCTTTGATAATAGTAATTTGGCTAAATATGCTCCATCCTGTCCAGTAATCCCTGTAATTATCGCTTTCTTCATTAAAGTCTAACTTGTTTTGCAATTGTAAAAATACTCATAAATAATTTAATAGGCTAAGATCTGCTTTGCCCAATTATTTAAAGTAAAATTATTATCCACTTTTATGGTCTTAAGCCCTGCCCTTTCTCCTGCCTTTATATCAGAGGGAGAGTCTCCAATTAAGTATGATTTGTTAATGTTGATGAAAGGGAAGTCTTGAATTGCTTCTTCAATCATTCCAATTTTTGGCTTTCGACAATTGCAATTGTCTGTTTCTAAATGTGGGCAAAAATAAATCTTATTAATTTTTCCGCCTGCTTGTTCAATCTCATTTAACATCTTCTGATGCAAAAAAAGTAGATTATCCTCACTCATTAGCCCTTTCCCAATCCCTTGCTGATTAGTAATGATAATCATTCTATTAAATAATCCTGAAAGTTTTGAAATAGAACTTAGTACATTAGGAATGAAAGTAAATTCCCCCCAATTTCTAATATATTTTCCATCTAATTTTTTATTTATTACACCATCCCTGTCTAGGAAAAGAGTGTCAAAATTTGAAGTTTCCATTAAAATAATTCTTCTTCTATTAACTGACAAATAATATGTCCAATTAAGATATGTGCCTCTTGAACTCTTGGCGTATCATCAGATGGAATTTTGATGATATAATCACAAATACTAGCCATCTTCCCTCCATTATTTCCGGTAAACCCAATAGTTTTCAGTCCAGTTTCATTTGCTTTTTGCAAAGCATTTACCACATTTGGAGAATTACCTGAGGTAGAAATACCGAGTAAAATATCTCCTTCTCTTCCTGCTGCCTCAATCATTCGAGCATAAGTTTTCTCATAACCATAATCATTAGCCACTGCAGTTATAAAAGAAGAATTTACATGAAGTGCTTCAGCATATAAAGGCTTTCTGTCCTTGTAGAATCTTCCACTAAGTTCTGCTGCAATATGCTGTGCATCAGATGCCGATCCGCCATTCCCACACAATAGCACCTTTTTGTCATTCTGAAAAGCAACAATACAAATTCCTGCAATTTGTTCAATAGTTTGCTTTAAATTCTCATCAGTTAGAATTGTATTAAAATTATCTGCTGATTTTTTTATGCATTCTGAAATTCTATTTCTCATCTACCCTTTTTTTTGCTAAAATACAAAATTATAATGTTTGATAGGCTTCTTTGGTTTGCTCCCCTATTTCATCCCATTTATATTTTGTTTTTATCATTTCAGATCCATTTTTCTTTACTTGTTCAAGTAAACTTCTATCACTTAAAATTTGATTTATTTTTGCGGCTAAAGAAATAGTATTCTCACTTTCAAATAAAAACCCATTCTCATTATCTTTAAGTATTTCTTTAAATGGCGGCAAATCAGAAGCTAATGCTGGTTTTTCATAACTTAGCGTCATCATCAGTACTCCGCTCTGATAGATCTTTTTATAAGGTAAAACTACCAAATCACAGGCACAATAATAATGCTCTATATCCTCTTGCGGAATAAATTTAGTATGCAAAAAGCAATAATCTTGCAAATTATTTTCATCAATTATTTTTTGGTAAAGAGCGAAATCATTTTTCCAAACTTTCCCTGCAATGACCACTAATACATCATTATGTTTTTCAATAACTAATTTTAACGCTTGCAACAGAATCTCTAATCCTTTTACTTTTTTAATCATTCCAAAAAAAAGCAAGACTTTTTTATTTTGCGGAATATCTAATCGGTCTCTTGATGCTGCTTTATCGTACTGAACATTTATAAATGGAATATAATTTCCATGTGGGATTATCTTTATGCTATCTCCATTTACATTTGTTAATCGTAGAATCTCATTTTTACTAAATTCATTATGAGTTAAAAATAAATCCGCTAGTTTATAAATCCAAATCGAATAAAAAGAAGTTTCTTTATCGTTTGCAAAACTACTCACATCATGTATTGTAAGCGTTACTTTCCCTAAAAATATTTTTGAAAAAACCACATTAAAAAACATTAAACTATTTGTGGAAAAAAGATGAAAATGAAATACAGAACATCCTTTAATTCGTGCATGAAAAATAGACGCAATGCTTCCTAGAATATATTTCAATCCTCTAACAACTTTTATTTTTTGAGAAAAAAGAGAGCCATAAAATTGATAAAATCTGAGTCCAAGAATATTTGGGTCTGTCGTTTCTTTATTGGTATATAAACTTACACTTACTCCACTATTTATCAACCCCATTACTTGCCCAAACAAATAAAGATGCTGCGAACTTCCGTGCGCACCTAATGGGTCAATTATCGCAACTTTTCTTTTCATAAATTATGCAAGCAAATATAAAATCTTTTCCTGACAAACAATTCTTATATTTGCATACAAACGGCTAATTGAAAACTCAATTCTTTTTATTAAGAAAATAAATGCTCTTTAACTCCTTACAATTTTTGATTTTCTTTCCTATTGTGGTAAGTATTTTCTTTCTGCTACCTCAAAAAAGGAGATGGATATTACTTTTAATTGCTTCCTACTATTTCTATATGTGTTGGAAAGTGGAGTATATCGTGTTAATTATTGCCTCTACCCTTATCGATTATTTTGTTGCTAAAAAAATGGCAGATTTAAAGGAAAAGGTGAAACGAAAGAAGTGGCTCCTAATTAGTTTATTATCTAATCTTGGGATTCTATTTGGCTTTAAATATTTCAATTTTGTAAATGCGAATATCCAAGCCCTTTTTGATAATTTTAACATCTTTTATGGAGTCCCGGCTTTTGATGTTTTACTTCCTGTCGGAATTTCATTTTATACTTTTCAAACCCTAAGCTATACCATTGACGTATATAATGGAAAGACTCCTGTTCAGAATCATTTAGGAATATTTGCCGTATATGTTTCTTTTTTTCCTCAGTTAGTTGCAGGGCCTATTGAAAGATCAAGGCATTTATTACCACAATTTTATGTAGAACATAAATTCAGCTATGATAGAATAAAATATGGTTTGCAACAAATGTTGTGGGGATTCTTTAAAAAAGTAGTAATTGCTGACCGATTGGCAATAGTTGTAGATGGGGTTTACAACAATTTAGATGATTATTCTGGGATTTCACTTCTGATTGCAACCATCTTCTTTGCTTTCCAAATTTATTGTGATTTTTCAGGATATTCCGATATTGCAATTGGCTCAGCAAGAGTGATGGGGTTTGAATTAATAGATAATTTCAAACGACCGTATTTCTCAAAATCTATTTCAGAATTTTGGAGAAGATGGCACATTTCTCTTTCTACTTGGTTCCGTGATTATTTATATATTCCATTGGGAGGTAACAGGGTAGTAAAATGGAGATGGTATTATAATTTGTTTATCACATTTCTTGTCAGTGGTTTTTGGCATGGCGCAAATTGGACTTTTTTGGTTTGGGGCGGGCTTCATGGGGCCTACTTAATTATAGCGATTGTGCTAATCAAACCAAAAGAATACATTCTAAATATACTGAACTTAGAAGGTGGTTTTATACATAAACTATATCAGGTAACTTTCACCTTTGTTTTAGTTGTTTTTGCTTGGATCTTCTTTAGAGCAAATAATATTTCTGATGCCTTTTATGTAATAAATAATATGTTTTCTGATATAGGGGATTATACCAATCTTGGAAAAATGAAAATCAATTTGAGAGGACTTGGTATTGGTATAAATGATATACTAATTAGCATAGGACTTATCGCCTTTATGGAACTCTATAATTTGTATGAAAGAAGTGGAGATGTTTGGATAAAATTAGAGCAGAAACCCATTTGGCTAAGGTGGGGGGCTTATTATATTTTATTGTTCGGGATACTGTTTTTAGCCCCTTATTCTAGAGTGAATAACTTTATTTATTTTCAATTCTAGATGAACAAAGAGGTTAAAATATTATTGAGAAAAGGGAGCGTTTTTATACTCCCAATAATTGCTTGGATTTGTATTGTAATTGTTGTAGATCCATTTAATTATTTTAATATCTCTAATATTGTTTCTGAAAAGGCAAAAGAAAAATCTGCTCAACAAATAAACTCGCTTCTATATAATACTATTAATTTTAAAAACAATCCGAAAAATAGTATAATTATTGGTGATTCAAGAATTAGAAAATTGCCAACTGAAAAAATTAAACAATTAACTGGTGATGATTACTACACCATGTATTCCAATGCTGCTAAACTCAATGAAATAATTGATTTATTCTGGATTAGCGATTCGCTTTGGTTTTCTGTCAATTCTATTAATTTAGAAAATGTAATAATTGGTATAAATTTCAATTTGTATAACCAATATTCCTACTCAAATAGAGTTGCAGATGTGAAAAAATTATTGGCTAATAAATTTATTTATATCTTTAGTTGGAGCATCTTAGAAACTGTTTATTTAGCATTAAAGAATGAATTTCTTGGGTTTCAACCAAAAAAGAAAAAAAACAAAAAGGAGTTTTGGGACTACACTATCGAAACTATTGCAAAAAATCATTACTCTAAATACAAACATCCAAAAGAAACTCTTTTGCGATTAGAAGAGGTAAGAGCACATTGTAAAGCAAATAATATTAACCTAATATTATTAATTGTTCCACACCACAAAGAATTCCACAATAGATTAGTAAAATTTGAATTAGTAGATGAAGAAAAGAAGTTTAAAAATGACATAAAAGATATTGGAAGAGTTATTGATTTTGATTTTCCTAATTCAATAACAGATTGTAAGTCTTGCTTTGGTGATCCTATTCATACTACTGATTCTATTGGTGAGATAATAGTTGACGAAATTTTTTCAAATTCGCTCATTATTGGCAAAGAATTATAAAAACAATCCTTCAAGATAGGACTTATTTATCAATTGCCACGTTTTGAAATTCTTCTGAATTTTAGGATTAATAATAAATCGAATATTATTTTTAAAGAACAACCAAAAGATAAAGGCGTAGGCAAATACCCCTCCTATTTTCTTTAAGAAATAGATGTGATTTCTGATAGTTTGCTTTAAGAAAAAATCACCTCTATATATTTTGTTTTGTTTTGTTTTAAAGGATTTTGTTAAGCCCCCTACTTTATGGTAAAATTTAATATTTGGAACATAATACATTTTATGTTTCCCATCCTTGAAAATTCTATAAGAAAAATCGGTGTCATCAAAATATACGAAATATTTTTCATCCATAAAACCAATGTCATCAAATATTTCTTTTTTTGCCAAAAGGCAACAAGTTGGAGCATATTCTATCTCCTTAATTTCATCATATTGTCCTTTGTCAATTTCTCCCATGCCTCTGTGCAAGGGTAAAAACCCTTTGCTTTTTGCAAACCAACTTCCGGCATACCAAATAAGATTTTTATTATGATGAAACATCATTTTTGGACTTATTAAACTACAATTCCTATCACTTTGAACTTGCAATAGCTTCTCAATTAAAGCATCTTCAAATTCTACATCATTATTAATAATCAGAATTTGATTGCATCCTTCCTCTATGGCTTTTTTTATACCTTGATTATTTGCTTTAGCAACTCCAGAATTAATTTCATTTTTAATTACTTGTAACCTAGAATCGCTTGCTTTATTCAAAATAGAAGCCGTGTCGTCATCTGAAGCATTATCCACTACATATAACACAAAGTTATCATACGTTTGGGTAAAAATACAATCCAAAAATGACTGCAAAACAGTTGATGAATTAAACGTTATGGTAACTACTCCTATTTTATCCATCTTGAAAAATCTGTTGACAATATATTGCTCAATTCCTCAATATCATTTTTGAACAATGCTTTCAAATGAGTTCTTGTGTGCTCGCTTAATGTTGGTTTTTTATCGATTCTGAAAAACAATTTTCTTATTTTTTTGACTAGTATTTTTGGCAACAGAATATTCAATATTTTTCTTAAAAACATCATCGAATATACTTTGCGAATTACTTCGTTATTTGGCATAGTATATGTATTGTGTTTCTTGTCTACATCAGCAACAAATGAATCATCAACTTCCAAGAAAGCATATCCTTTTTTAACTATTCCTTGCGTATCTTTTTTAAATTCTTCATATTCTATCACAAGAATATTTGTAATGTCAAACACTTCAAAATATCTTTTTATTTGCTGAGCATAAGCACTCACTTCGATATATTGCTGATAAAATAATTTATCTTTTGGGTTTGATGATTGTTTGTCAATAATATAATCAAAAGAATCACTTACCAATCCCAAACGATAATCCATTAAATAATGAGAAAATGCTCGGTCCACTGGATTTCTGAGCATAATAATAATCTTAGCATTAGGATTGTACTTATAAATATCCTTTGCTACATTAGGATAAAACAAATACGAAACACTTGCTTCTCCTAACTTTTTATGTGCACTATCGTCTGGAAATAATGCTTCATATTTCTCTAATGTGTCTATTCTTTGTTCACTATAATACATCCTCTGTTGCTGAATTGCTTTATCTGAAAAAAAATCTGGTTCTTTCTTAGCACTCATTTTAATTTCAGGATGCTCATTAAAGTAATAGTACAAAGATGTTGTTCCTGCTTTTGGCGCTCCTACTATAAAAAAATCTACTTTCATTTCAGTGCGAATCTTTTTTTTATCATTTCCGCAAAATTCCCTATTCTGTTTATATTTAAAAAGAATGCTAATAGTAATTTGAAAGGAAAAGTAAATAAATAAAATACAATTAATGTCGGTGGAAATACAAATTGTTTTTTTTCATACTTAAATAAATCCATCATTTTTGCAGCAATTCTTTGAGATAGATATATTTCAGCAAGAGTCAATCCGCCACTTTTCCATTTTTGTTTTTTTGTATTATCTATATCAAATTTTGTTTTTGAATCAGATTCAGTAGAAGAACCAATAACAGGAACTTTCGTCATTGTAGTTTGAAATTCAATATCAAGAAAGTGGCAAATCTCTTTTATAGTTTGTTCAGAATTTGAAAGTAATCCTTCAAATTTTACAATCTTCACTCTATCATTATACATGTACTTTGTGGTATATGCTAAAGAAGAACACCAAACTTTAGCAGTAGTAATGGGATGATAATTGACATAAGAACGAATAACTTCTGATAAAGGTATTTTTGAAGCTCCTAAGAATTTTCGTTTCCATTTATTTTTTTGCGAAAGCAATACATCTCTTTGATCGCGCACCATATTAATCACCTTAGCATCAGGAAAAAAATTAAGTATCTCGTCTAAATAGTATAGATTTTTAGGTGTTTGCTCACAAGAAATAGTTGCTTTATTTTCAGCAGTAATAGTTGTTAAAAATAGTTCATATATCGCTAATGGATTGTTTACGTTCTCAATCAGAATCTCTGATGCTTTTTGAATAAAATCAGCGGTATTTTTCTGATTAAAAATACCCTGTTCTTGAATACATAGTAAACGAGCAAGTAATTGTATTTGCTGTTGTTTGTTTAAATTCTTATTGGATGAATTGGTCCAAATAGTACCAAAAAAGTGCAACTCTTTAAAGGTAAACACATCATGATGATTCCCAAGAATACGACCCATCATAGTAGTTCCGCTACGGCTACTTCCAATTACAAATATTTGTTTGATATTACTCATTATATTTCACAAGGGTAATGCTATAGGGTTTCAAAATACATGCAGTAGTTTTAGTATTGTACAACCGATTATAAGTAGTTTCTCCATTCTTACTAGTGCTGAATAAGTCATTGCCATAAAATTCTTGAGCGGAAACATTTTGCTCTGGAATAATTTTCAATTTCTTTTCCTTGTTAGACCAATTAATACAAATCTGAATTTTTTGTGTGTTGGTAACAAATGTATATACAAAACAATCTGCTGCTAATTCTTGCTTAGTGGCTACAAAGTTTGAATCTGTAAAAACCTCATGAATCATCTTCATTATTGTATATGTAACTAGTAATTGTGATTGATTATTTTTCATCATAATCATTGAGCCGGAAAGAGTGCGGCCTGCAAGATTATGAAAAGTAGTGAGTTCAATATTTTGCAAAGCTTGATTTGTTGTTAATTCCATCAAATATTGCGACACAAAAAGCCCCTGAAGAATAGTATTAGCCGTAATTTTTGACATCTGCAAATTCCATTCTGTAATCCAAATTGGTTTGTTCTTAAAAATTCTCGAAAATTCTTGAATCTCATTTGGATACAATTGCGAAAAATAATTCAAGGTACGTTCTTTATATAAATCAAATACTTCTTGTTTATTTTTACCTTCATCTTGCTCATCAATCATTTTTCCAAACACATCTTTTCCTTTGGTCACTTTTGCATAAGAATGAGTCACTATTCCATCATAATAATGTTCGTTTGCTAACTTTTCATTCCATCTAGTGTGGCGTTTTAAGGAATGTACAGGAGCAGCAACAACAATTATTTTTAAATCAGGAAACTGCGCCTTAATCTTATATGAAAGCATTTCGGATAGTAAAATATACTTATCCACATCAATAATATGCTTGTAAGTTCTGTTGGTAAGTTCACCTCCCAATTCTACACCAATCAATTCAATATTATAATCCTTAAATGTTGTTATGATATCTAAAATTTCTTGAGGATCTGCTGTAAGTACATTGGCATTATAAATCACTTGAGCATTAGTCTTTTGAACCAATTCGATAAAGTCATAAATGTAATTTCTTTGATGACCTTTTTTATTAGCAATACTATTAAATGTATTGGCCACTTTTGGCTTAGTCCCAGTATGATGTTTTTCTATTTCTGCCACATTAAGACCATAAGCAGGGGCATTCAAATGATAGAAATTGCCTAATCCTCCTGGAAAACTCAATATATTAGGTGATAATTCAATAACTTTATTTACAAATGACGTATCTTTCATCTCAAAAAAAGTAAAGGCAGTACTTGTTCTGAATCCAAATAAATGAGGATTTACTGAATGCTGTGCAGCTATTTCAACAGAAATAAATAAGAACAAAACAACTACTTTTTTCATTATTTCATTAATCCTTTTGCCTGCAGTTCTTGTTTTGATTGTTCGTATTTATCTTTCTCTACTTTTTGAGTCTTTACCCAAGTTACAAACTCCGATATTCCTTGTTGAAAATTATATTTTGGAGTAAATCCCAATAACGTTTTTATTTTTGTTAAATCAGCAAGATTGTGCCTAATATCTCCTAATCTATAATTGCCGCTTACATTAATTACTGTCGTAGCATTAAATAACTTTTTTAAGGTCTTAGCAACAGTTAAAACAGTTGTCACCTCATCAGAACCCACATTGAATACCTCTCCATTTGCCACATCATTTTCTAATCCTAAAATGGTGGCATCTACTACATCATCAATATACACAAAATCACGACTCTCTTTTCCATCTTCATAAATGTCAATATCGTTTCCATTTAATATTCTGGTAGAAAAGATAGATATAATTCCTGTATATGGATTGGAAAGTGATTGTCCTGGTCCATACACATTTTGATATCTAAATGCCACAGCAGGAATGCCCAATGATGCTCCCATCAGCATTACCATTTGTTCCTGTTGCTGTTTGTTGATGCCGTAAATAGATGAAGGATGAATTTCTGAATATTCATCAGTTGCGACTAATTGCAATTCAGTATTACAGACTATGCATTTAGGATTAAATTCCCCATTATCCATATCTTTTTCTTTACGTTCATTTGGATATTGCACCCCATGATTGATGCAATTATATTTCCCTTCACCATAAATAGCACGAGAAGATGCGATAATTATTTTTTTTATGGAATGTCTTTTGTTTGCTAGGGTATCCAAAAGATGAGCTGTCCCCATAATATTCACTTCATTGTATTTTTCAACTTCATACATGGATTGTCCTGTTCCGGTTTCTGCTGCTAAATGAATAACAACATCTTGTCCTTTTATACTTTTTGTCCAATCCGCTTTATTACGCACATCTCCTTTTATGAATGTACATTTATCTTTTATTGTCAAATACAATTCTGATTCTCTTTTACCATGAATTTGCTCTGAAAGATTATCTAATACAGTAACAGTATATTCTTTTTCAACCAACTTACTACATAATCGCGACCCAATAAAACCTGCCCCTCCTGATATTAAAATATTTTTCATGACAATTCTCTTTTATGCATAGTAATTTTGCAAAACAAATTTATAAATCCTGAGCAAATAAAAAAGAAAAAGAAGGGTCGTAACAACAAAGGCTCTGATATGATTGAAATGAGCATAATAAATACCCATAATCTTTTCTTATGTATAATAACTTTTTGCTTAAAAAGCATACTCAAAAATAACAATGTTGTAGGGAATCCCATAGCCGCAAGCAAAAACATAACTGAATTACTACTGCCTTTTGATGTAACTTCTATTTTTGATTGCACCCCTATTTTGTCTTGTAATTCTTGTAATATAGTGGATGAGAAATAAAATTCTTCTCTTATTTTCTGAAATTGTTCAATATCAAGCCCTATTCCTGTTAAGGGGTTCTCCAATGCTATAAAAAAAGGCTGTGTTAAATCAAACAATCTTTTCTGAAAAGAAGACTCTTTCTCCCCATAGACTTTTTCTTCAATATTTACAGAAAATACTATAAATGTAGGTACAAGAAAAAGCAATATAATCGGAATAAGTGTTTTATTGGTTCTTATCTCTTGAACAATATAAAATCCTACTTGTATCAACAACAATGCAATACCTGTTGTTGAATACGTAGTGAGTAAAACTATTGCAGTTATTCCAAGAAGCAATTTGTTCTTCCTGATGATAAATGCTTCTAAAAAGAAAAACATATTCAAAAAAGCTTGCAATATGCCCGATTCCCAAAACAATCCTGAATTTCTATGAAATTCTATTCCATACAAACTAAGTAGCCCATATTCTTTAGAAGAATAAAAAAACAAATACTTAAAAGTATTACTTTCATGATAAGTAGAAGTTATATTAATTAATTCTCCTTTGATAAAGAAGTATGCTACAAAATTAAATAACGAATGAATCATCACTAACTTCAGCACAAAATGTAATCGATCAACCAAAATATGCTCATGCCTATTATTCAGGAAATGGGTTAAAGTTAAAACAGAAATAATAACTACCATTACATAATAGACATATTTATTATTGCTCTGTTCGGTAATAGCAAAAATATAATTAATTATAAATAGAATTACTACAGTAGATAAGGCAAGAAACGATGCATTAAATATATTTTTATTTAATTGTTTCCCGAATGGTATAAATGCAATAAGAAGAAAAGCAATAAATACGCCATAGCAAATATTTCTATTGAAGACAAATAGTAAGCCTCCTGTGCTCAAGACTAACATGAGTAACAGTAAATTATCTATTATTTTATGTCTCAGTTTGTATAACATCCCCAATTCATCTTTCTGTCGATAAGTTGCTCCAATTTACTCACATCTTCTGCAAAATAGTCTGCATACATTTTCTCCTTCACTGCTTGATTCAAAGATTTAGGAGTGAATCTAGTGATATTTAATCGTTGAAGTTTATTCTTAATAATCTGTCTTATTTTTAATGACGGGATTATCCATTTCAAGAATACTCTCCACCACCCTTTCTTTTTCATGATCTTTTTCAGTTTCTTTGAACGTGATTTACTGGCAGGATTACTTTTCAGATCAATTCTTAATACTACTTGATTATTAATCCCTAAGAAATCTAAAATACTAGTAATTGTATCTTCTCTTTGCTGTAAAAACTCCTCTTCAAAATTAATAAATAGAAATTGTTCCAATGGAAAATACTGTAAATACCTTTCTACCATATTGCCATATAGTCCTTGATGAAAATAAGAGTGTCTTAAATAAGCAAGATAATTATCTTCTTTAGCATACTGTGCTAATCTATTTCTTTCTAATTGTATGGCTTGTTTGAAATCTAAATGTTCATGCTCATCTCGAATAGAATGCAAATAATGGGAATATGCTCTATCTACTGGATTCCTCAGGAGGACAATAAATTTTACATTCGGCCCTAAAGTATTATATATTCTTTCTGGTGCTTTTGTCTCAAATAAATAGGATGGAGTAAAGTCACCAATGCATGTCTCTTTTTTAATTCTCTTAAAATAATTCTTTCGATACCAGTCTATTCCATTCTCATAATTCTGTGGGATATCAAAAAAATGAGGCTCCTTAAAAGAAGGGATATAAACCTCCGGATGCTGACGCAAGATATCGTACAAAGTAGTAGTACCACTTTTTACTGCTCCTATACACATGAAATTTGGCAAACTCATTGTGTCCAGTAATTTAGATCTCTATCTAATAACTCTGAAAGATTTGCTACATCTTCTTTATAAAACTCTTGCAACATTTGCCTTGTTTCTTTCTTCATTTCCAAAACTTTATTGGTAGTGCTTTGCTTTATTTTTATTCTCAGCATTTTTCTTAACGATTTAAATGGAATAATGATTTTCAAAAATGATCTTAATGAGTTCTTTTTTATCATTATTTTCTTCATTCTATCATTTTCCCATTGCCAATCCCCAATCATATGTCGTTCTTCAATATTAATATTTATCTTGTCAATGGCTAAAAAATCAAATACTTTATGCATCTCTCCTTTAAAATCTGCTTTATAGTCATCATAAATAATAACATGAACATATTGCAGTTTCTCAAAATAAGATTTAACCTGGTTGTAATACAAACCTAATTCTTGATACCTTGATGCTGGAGTTATTACTGTGTTTGAAAAATACCTTTCTTCCGAGATCTCCCATGCCTTTTCAAATGTTGATGTTTCATTTACATTATATCTTTTTACATGCTGAAATCCGGAATATGCCCTGTCTACAGGATTGCGTAGCATAATAATTATTTTAGTCTCATCTCCAAATAACTCTTTTATTTTTGGGATTACAATGTCAGGATACATAAGATACATTACAGATGATTCTCCTCTATATTTATTTTCTTTTCCTGCAAAGAATAATTTTTCATACTCCTGAAAATCATCTATCCCAACCAGAATTCTTTTTAGCCCAATCTCTTTATTTATTAAAAAATGAGGTTCTTTTGGATTGCACATAAACACTTCTGGATGCTGATTTAGATAATTGTGCAATGAGGTTGTGCCACTTTTTGCTGCTCCTACTATAAGTAAATTAGGTAAGGCCATTATTTAGTCCAATGTGTTAAATCCTTATTTAATAATTCAGAGAGTTTCTCTACATCATCCTTAAAGAACTCATTAAGCATTCTTCGGGTATTAAATTGCATAGGCACAACTGTTTGCATAGATAGATTGACTAATTTCTCTCTTACTACTTTTCTTACTTGCTTTGGTAATATCAGTTTCAATATCCATTTTATAATATTACTCTTCATAAATATCTGCTTCAGCTTTTTACTTTTCCATTTCTTCCCACCAACATTATGCTTCCCCACTGAATCTACTATCTGATTTTTATCTATTGCTAAAAAATGATATACATTATCTAATACCTCATCTGTTTTATCTCTAAAATCATCATATAAGATAATATGAACATGTTCAAATGCATCCAAATATGCTTTTACCATCTTATAATATAAACCCATATCTTTATACATCACCATTGGAGTAAGATTATTATCGTTTTCCAATCTTCCTTCTTCAATAGTTAATGCCTCCTCAAAAGAATACTGTTCTTGAAACCCTCTAGAAACATGGTGAAAAGCAGAATAAGCTCTATCAGCAGGATTCCGCAACATAATGATTATTTTCACATTATAACCTAATCTAAGTTTGATGTTTCTAATAGTATGCTTATAATAATATAAATATAGAACAGACGATTCTCCAATCACTTTCTCATCTTTTACGTCTTCAAACAGAGATTGATACTCTTTCCAAGACCAAATACCATTGTGAAGCTTATGTTCCACTAAATCTTTAATCAAAAAACGGGGCTCCTTTACTTTCATCTTATTCTTATCGTAAGATGGCATAAACACTTCTGGATGCTGATTCAAATAATTATGCAAAGAAGAAGTCCCACTCTTAGCAGCTCCAACAATCAGAAAATTTGGTAATTTATTTTTCATCTTTTAATAAAAGGATTATAAAACGTATAAAATCCAAACTTCTTTTTTACGACAAAAACCATAGCCAAGTTCCAAACAATTAAACTAGACATTGAAGCAACTGCAGCTCCATTTATATCATATTTTGGTATTAGTATTAGATTAAGAACAATATTTAATATAGCTCCAAAAAATAATATTAAAGCATATATATTTTGATTTCCTGTCATCTGTAAAATATTTCCTACTGAACCTGAAAAGGAACTAACTAATCTTCCGCAAGATAAGAAGATAAATGCAGTTACACCAATCTTAAATTCCTCACCGAATAAACCAAGGAAGAATTCTGGAAAAATAAAGAAAATGGTTACAAGCGGAACTGAGGTCCAGAAAATCATTTTTGTAGATTGATGAACAACTTTTTTCAGACCCTCCATATCATTCTTTCCAAACATTTCAGCAAATTTTGGTGATGCAATACTATTTATTGACATCAAAGCAACCGCAGCAAACATAGAAAGTTTAAATGCTGTATGATAAATTCCAACATCTTCAGGAGTTGTCATTGCTCCCAACATTAATTTATCAGTCCAAGCCATAATAAATTGCACAGATTGAGCAAACATCAATGGAATAGAAATTTTTAGTAAAGTAGAATAGCTCATTATTTCTTTTTCAGCACTTTCTTTTCCGTCAGATCTGTTTTTTAACCAAAATCGGAAACTTAAGAATGATAGGAAGGAAACTATTATCACACTTACTAGATATGCGTAAACTGGAACCTCAGAATCTTGAGTAAATTGATATATTATTACAATTGATATTACCGAAAATAAAGCTTGAGACATCCTATAAAAGAAAGAAAATTCAGCTATTCTTTTTAATCCCCTCAAACTCTGATAATGCAACATAAAAAATGCCATTGGTAACACAAAAAATGCATTTAACTCAATATATTCAGATTTTGCATTAATCAAGTCTGCTATAGGAATTGCTAAGAAATACATCAGGACAGATGCAAAAACAGACGTAAAGGATAAAATAGTTATAACTTGCTTCCTTAAGCTAAAAATACTAGTCCATTTATCTTTTGATGCAAAAGACGCAATAAAACGAATAGAAGTTGTGTCTAAGCCAGCTTTTGCTAATAGCGTAAAAAGACGCAATACAGTAATAGCTAAAACATAATCTCCTAACCCTTTTGCTCCAAATAAATTTGCAATAACTAAGGTGAGTAGATAACCAACAGCAAGTCCTCCAAAACGCAAAAAGAAAGAAATTCCACTTCCTTTTAATAATTCAGAGAAATCTTTATCTGTAAGTGCTTTTTTGATTTTGGCTTTCATTGGTTTATTTTACCAAGAACCAAGGGTTTAGTAAGTCTTCTTTATTATATTCTACTGGTTTCTCCGAGTTATATTGTAATACTTGAAACCCTGCCATTCTGCAAATTGCATCTCCAGCTCCTGTATCCCATTCCATAGTAGGAGCATATCTGGGATAAGCATCTGCTTTTCCTTCTGCAACCATACATAATTTTAAAGACGAACCAACCGCCATAACTTCAACATCTCCATGTTCTTGTTTTTTTTGTTCAAAAAATTCTTCTGTTTCTGTTGACATATGAGAACGAGAGCCGACAATAGCATAAATACTTCTGTTGTTGGAAATTGGTAAAGCATCAGAAATTGAAATTAGATCTTGTAAATCTGAAATTTCATCATTAATACCTGACTTTTTATATGATCCCAATCCCTCTAATGAAAAATACAACTCTTTTTTAACAGGAACATAAATAACTCCCATTATCGGATTTCCATCATGAATCATAGCAATATTTACTGTGAATTCACCATTTCGTTTTACAAACTCTTTTGTTCCGTCTAAAGGATCGACTAGCCAAGAATATTCCCAATATTTTCTTTCAGAATATGGTATCTTTGCTCCTTCTTCACTCAAAATTGGAATATTTGTATCTTTTAGATATTTGTCAATAACTTCATTACAATTTTTATCTGCTAAAGTTAATGGAGATTTGTCATCTTTATGCTCCACTGCAAAATCAGAAGCATAAACCTCCATAATAGCATGTCCTCCTTCAATGGATGCGTTTATTGCTTTTAATAATAACTCCTTAAACTTCATTCTCTTTTTCTGCTTTTCGTTAAACTTCTGTTGGGTGCCAAATGGTTTTTATTTCCTGACTCTTTTCTATAAAATAGGGGGATTGGCTTTCCCCTTCCTCCCAATTTTTTCTTCTATATATACTTACTCTTTTTAAATTTTCAGTAGTTATTTCTTCTACTTCTTTTATTTCTTTCAAATTATCTCCGCAATAGATGATGGCATTCACATCCTTATGTGATGCAAAATAAGGAAGCAATTCCTCTCTATCACCAGTTAAAATATTAACTACTCCTGCATGAACATCTGAGGTATTCAACACTTCTGCAATGGAAATAGCAACAAGCGGATTAGTGGCAGAAGCGAGAATTACACAAGTATTCCCACCAACAATGGTTGGGGCAAGCAAAGAAATCAATCCTAATAAAGGATTTTCGTTTGATGCAATAATAGACACAACTCCTGTTGGTTCTAGAATTGAAAAATTGAAATAACTGGATGAAACCGGATTTACAGCAGAAAATATTTGCTGAAATTTATCACTCCACCCTGCATAATAAATTAGGCGGTCAATACTCAATGCTACTTCTTTTTTAGCAGCAGATTTCGTGCTTCCTGTGCTTATCAATTGCTGGATAAACTGTGATTTTCTGCTTTCTAACATTTCAGCAATTCTATACAGAATTTGCCCCCTATTTAATGCTGTTGCATTTGCCCAGTTTTCTTGTGCTTTTCGTGCAGAAACTACTGCATTCCTAAAATCTTTTCTGGAAGAAAGACACATATTTGCCAACAAATCTCCCTTTGCATTTTTCATATGAAAATACCTTCCAGATTCTGTTCTTGGAAACTTGCCCCCAATAAAAATTTTATAGGTTTTCAGCACATCTATTCTGCTCATGATTCAAGTTTTAAATAGGGTTTTAATCCGTGTAATCCACCTTCTCTTCCTATACCACTTTCTTTGTATCCTCCAAATGGAGAAGCGGGATCAAACTTATTGAAGGTATTCGCCCATATCACGCCTGCTTTTAATTTCTGACTGAGTTTAAATATTTTCGATCCTCTTTCCGTCCAAACTCCAGCCGATAAACCAAAAGGCGTATTATTGGCTTTTTCAATTACCTCATCTATTGTTCTAAAAGTTTGGATAGTAAGAACAGGTCCAAAAATTTCTTCTTGAACAATAGTATGAGATTGAGAAACATTTAAAAATAATGTCGGAGGACACCAATTCCCTTTTTTAGGTAATTGGCTTTTTGGCTGATAAATATCCGCTCCTTCCTTTTTGCCTATGGCTATGTATTTTTCAATAGTTGCTAATTGCTCAGTAGAATTTATAGCACCAATATCTGTGTTTTTATCCAATGGATCTCCGATAATCAAAGTGGAAATTCTTTCTTTTAATTTTTCAATTACAACATCCGCAACAGATGCCTGCACAAACAAACGCGAACCCGCGCAACACACATGTCCTTGATTGAAAAATATGGCATTGACAATTCCTTCCACTGCTTGCTCAATAGCCGCGTCTTCAAATATGATATTCGCCCCTTTCCCGCCCAACTCTAAAGTAGTTTTCTTTTCTATTCCAGCCAAACTTTTTTCAATCAATTTGCCTACTTCTGTGGAGCCTGTAAAGGCAATTTTATCTACATCCGGATGTCTGACAATGGCAGCACCTGTTTCTCCTGCTCCGGTAATGATATTCACGACTCCCTTTGGTAAACCACTATCTTGAATGAGTTCTGCTAATTTCAGAGCCGTTAAAGAAGTTGTCTCGGCTGGTTTCATAACTACTGTATTACCTGTTGCCAATGCTGGAGCTATCTTCCAAGCGGCCATTAAAAGCGGAAAATTCCAAGGGATTATTTGCCCTGCAACCCCTAATGGTTTTGGGATTCTATTCGGAAAAGCATACTCTAATTTATCCGACCAGCCTGCATAATAAAAAAAGTGATTAGCCGCTAATGGAATGTCAATATCTCTTGATTCTCTAATTGGTTTTCCCCCATCCAAACTTTCAATCACAGCAAATTCTCTTGCTCTTTCTTGCATCATTCTGGCAATTCGGAAAATATATTTTCCCCTTTCTTTTACAGAAAGTTTGGGCCAACTTTTGAATGCTTTTCGGGCGGCTTTTACTGCTCTATCCACATCTTGTTTATTTGCCTCTGCTACCTTAGCAATTTGCTCTCCATTTGCAGGATTTACAGTGTCAAAATATTTCTTGGAAAGTGGTTTCACAAAATCTCCACCAATGAATAAATCATATTTTTTTTTCAACTGAATATGTGCTGTGCTCTCAGGAGCAGCTGCATAATTCCAACTTTTATTTATATCCACCTTACTCATTTAATCTTTTGAAAAATAATCTAAAGATTGGTAAATTCCTGTTTCTTGTTTTTTGAGTTGCATCAAAATATCATTCGCCAAAGAACTTGCCCCAAATCGAAACAAATCTTTATTCATCCACTCATCTCCCAAAGTTTCTTTAAGCATTACCAAATACTGCAAAGATTTTTTGGCAGTAGAAATTCCTCCTGCTGGTTTCATGCCAATTTTTATTCCTGTTTCTTTATAAAAATCCTTAATTGCATTTAGCATTACAAACACAACTGGCATTGTTGCCGCAGGACTTATTTTTCCTGTAGAAGTTTTGATAAAGTTCGCCCCTGAATGCATGGCAATATCAGATGCTTTTCTGACATTATCCAAAGTATCTAATTCCCCTGTTTCCAGAATTACTTTCAAATGCGCCTTACCACAAGCCTGTTTCACTGCTGCAATTTCATCAAACACAAAATTGTATTCTCCCTGCAAGAATTTTCCTCTTGAAATAACCATATCCACCTCATCTGCTCCTTCTGCTACTGCATATCTTGTGTCGTTCAATTTTACTTCTAATGTAGATTGTCCACTTGGAAATGCGGTGGCAACAGAAGCTACTTTAATATCACTTCCTATTAACTCTTTTTTGGCAACCCCCACTAAAGTTGGATACACACAAACAGCAGCAACATTGGGCAGCCCCTGAATAGAATCATCTAAATGCCTTGCTTTATAACACAATTGCTTCACTTTTTCAGAAGTGTCTCTCCCTTCCAGAGTAGTCAAATCAATCATGCTTAGGGCTAAGTGCAATCCCATCTGTTTTGCAGAAGTTTTTATACTTCTTGTACAAAATCGATTGGTTCGCTCATGTACACCAACTTTGTCAATCTTTGGTGTTTTGCTTAAATCTGGTAATGTCATAATAGACTCCAAAAATACAAAATTAAATTCGCATAAGATAATAATAATCAGTGCACAAAAAAGGGGGAGTAAATCTCCCCTTTTCTTTATTTTTCGGATTAACCTTTTATTATAGCTCTACTTCTGTTTCAAGCAAGTATTTTTCCACATCTGCTTGAATAGACTCATCCACTAATGTTTTCCAATCGTTATTTCCTTCTTTTATTGAATTTCTGATTCCAGTTGCTGAAATCCAACCAATATTCTCTGGTGGGGTGAATTCGTTAATTTCATACCCAACACCTCTACCAAAATTCACACTCTCTATATCAGGAATAATAATCACCTCAACATCATGCCCTTTTGCTGCATGATATTTTTCAATCATTTCAACCGTTTGTTCAGTGCTGAAAGGATTTTTTGCATCAGGATCAATATCTCTGACCATAATTAATGCTGGAATTCCTGCATTGATTTTTTGCATGATTAAAGAAATATGTCCTTGATGATACGGTTGAAATCTTCCTACAAAAATTGCATATTTTTTACTGTCGTTAGTGGTAGGATTGCCACCATGATTTTTTACATCCCATTTTGCTACTGCCATTTCTTGTTTTTATTTAAAATTATACTAATGTCTTACTAATAATTCCTTCTTTGACTAAATATTCAATTACAATTTGAGCACACTCCTTAATATTATACTTATCTGTTTCCACTACTAATTCAGGGTTTATTGGCTCTTCATAAGGAGCGTCAATTCCGGTGAACCCCTTGATTTCTCCTGCTCTTGCTTTTTTGTAAAGTCCTTTTGGATCTCTTTCTTCACAAACTGATAAATCAGCACTTACAAATACTTCTATGAAATCTTCATTACCAATTATCTCTCTTGCACTATCTCTATCTTCTCTGTAAGGCGAGATAAAAGCAGTTAATACTATTGAACCAGAATCAGCAAATAAATTAGCTACTTCTGCAATTCTTCTAATGTTTTCCGTTCTGTCTTTATGGGAAAATCCTAAGTCTTTATTCAGGCCCATTCTTACATTATCACCATCCAAAATATAGGTTTGTAATTCCATATCATGCAAAACTTTTTCAGTTGCATTTGCTACTGTCGATTTTCCAGAGCCAGAAAGCCCTGTAAACCAAATCGCTCTTGATTTGTGTTGGTTTCTTTTTTCTTTTTCTTCCCTAGGAACTCTATGCTCATGGAAGAATAAATTTTCTGTTGTCATTTTCTTTTATTTTTAGGGCGGCAAAAATACATTTATTTAGTGAGAAATTAAAGGGTCTTTGGGGAAATAAAAAAAGCCGTAAAAACGGCTTTGATTTTGTTTAATTAAGTGTAAAATTAATCGGAATAGTGTATTGCACATTCACTGGTTTTCCCCTTTGTTTACCAGCAGTTGTATAGGGTAAAAGTTTTACAACTCTTACCGCCTCTGCATCCAAATACCTATCCACACTTCTTACTACTTTTACGCTAGTTACTTTTCCTTTTTTGTTCACCACATAGCTTACAAACACTTTTCCAGTAATATCATTCTCTTTTGCTATTGGTGGATATTTTGTAGTTTTCTGAATAAATTTCATCAATCCTAAATCGCCACCTGGAAAAACTGGCATTTGCTCAACCACCATAAACACCTCATCAGAATCTTCCTCTTCTTCTTGTTCTATAAACTCATTCTCATCAGTATCGGTATCTTCTACTTCTAATTCATTTTCAATTTCAACCTCATCTTCTACAATCTCAATAATCTCTGGTGGTGGCGGAGGGGGTGGAGGGGGCTTTTCTTCTTGACGTGTAATAGGAATCATTTCGTCCTCTAAATCGTCCATTTGCAATTGTCCCAAACTATAATCAGTTTTTTCATAGCTTTTCCATTCAAAAGCAACTAAAACTACCATTAGTGTAATTACTAATCCTATCTGAAAGAATAGTCCTCTTTTGCGTTCAATACTTATTTTCGGATTTTTTTTAGCTTTCATGACTTTTTATATTTCTTAAATATTAACGAAAATTTATTTTCTATATTTTACTAATTTACCATTTCTTGATAAGAAACGTTATCCATTAAATGGCCTAATTCACTTGCATCAGCAATGGAAATTTTTACCATCCAACCATCCCCATAGGAGTCTGTATTTATCAAGTCTGGCTCGTCCTCCAATTTAGTGTTAAACTCCAACACTTCTCCACCAACTGGCATGAATAAATCCGATACTGTTTTAACTGCTTCAATGGTTCCAAACACCTCATCTTTATCTAATTGCTCGCCCTCTGTATCTACATCTACATATACTATATCGCCCAATTCGGCCTGGGCAAAAGCTGTTATGCCAACATAAGCATTTTCACCCTCTATTCTCACCCATTCATGGTTTTTACTATATTTCAAATTTTCTGGAAAATTCATCTTTTAAAAATTTTTCAAAAATACACTTTTTCAGTTGCTAACAAAATTAGCCAGCCAAAGTAAATCTTATACTAAATCCGGCATTAGTAATTGCGCCAGGGAAAGTGGTAGAAAGAAAAGGATTTGTAATTACTTTATCATAAAATGCTTTTACATTTAAACGTTGATTAATTACATAATCGGCAGAAAATTTGATAGTAATGATTTGCTGTCCTGCGATAATTTGCTCTACATCTTCAATTACTTTTCTGATGACCGTTCTGTTATTTCTGATATTTAAATCGATTTTTAAATCCAAATCGCTATTTATTTTTTTGCTTCTTCCGGAAGATCTAAAATTAAAATATACATCTTTAATTCTATAGCCGGTGCCAATTACATATTCGTTAGATGCTATTTCAGAAAGCTGATTATTGCTAAGTGATAAGGAAAGCATCCTGCTTTTTTTGATTTCAAAACGAGCGAGCAAAGAATTTTTCCAGGTCATGTCTATTTTAAAAAGTGGACTAAATTGCTCATTGATGGAAACTTGTGCGATATCATATTTGGTGTGATAACTCATATTGTTTAGGTTCATTTGTATGTCCCCAGCAGCATCCTTATAGTCTAGATTAGAAGAGAAAGAACTAACACTATAAGAACTTCTGTAAGCATGCCCTAGTGTGAATGTTTCAAAATACCTTTTGATGAATTTTATTTTGGTAAGCCCGTCATAAGTAATTCGCCAATTTGGTAGTGGTATTTTTGGGAATTTTTTCAAGGACACACCAATCGCATCCCTTCCTGTATAAGCTGCAATAAATGCTGGAATCATTACATCTTGTGAAGTAGGGCCATAACCGCCTGTATAAATGGTGTCCGTACCATTTATTGCGTACTCAATTGGGAATCCTGTTAAAGGATCAATTCCTCCAATAAAATCAGGGTTTTCAGCCGCTAATCGTCTGGCAATATCGTTTCTGTAATTTCTAAACTTAGCAAAAGTTTTAGAAGAATATTGCTCATCATCTTTTAAAAAGGCCGTGCTCCATGAAATAATCGATACGCTAAAACCACCTGTTTCAATAGGACTGAAAGATTGGAAACTCCCATGACTATCGGCTCGCCAATATTCCTGACTATTTAAGGATTTTGTTTTGTTGGCAGTAAGTTCAATTCGGAATCGTTTGAAGGGTTCTATGGTACTTCTTAGTGTAAGATTGCTCGAACGGTTTGTTTTATAAAGCGTATTTAAAGCAGTATTAGTCGTAAGCCACCCTTCTGATGCTGCCCTATATCTAATGTCATTTTGGCTGCCAAAAATAAAAGGAAGTCCTGGTGCCATCATACTCCATTGCTGGCCTAAGAAATGAGGTTTTGGCATAAATCCTGGTAGAAATGTACCCCTGTTTTCAGAATAATTTAAAGAGATATTTTTCACAGAAAGCATAAAGCGAGTCAAATACTTAAAAAATTCATATCTATTTTCCTTTTCATCCTCTTCTTGTTCGGCTTGTTGGGTGTTTCTTCCCCTTTGGTTTCGTCCCCCGCGCATCCCTGACTGGTTTACTTTCCTAAAATAGGGCACCTTATTGTAAAGGGTGTTCATGTTGATTTGTCCATTGTATTGCCTTGTATTTGAGTTTTGAATATTGTTGCCTAAATACTGCAAAGATTTAGGAGCTCC
This sequence comes from uncultured Flavobacteriales bacterium, assembly GCA_913047525.1. Next base: position 27,180 of record CAJWUS010000001.1, read on the forward strand.
TGTCCAATCGTAATTGGCACTATAGCGGGTATTGAGCGACATAAAATCCAAGAATGGAATTTTATTTATTGGCACTTGATAGTTAATGTTTAGTGTTTGATGATACATGGTTACCCTTCCAAAATCCCAGAAATTCTGCCAAACAGTATCTCTCTTTTCTTTATAGTTTGGTTCAGATTTTGAAAGACTCCCGGCTGGCTCATCAATAGTGGCTTTGTTATTTACTGCAAAGTCGATTTTTAGTGTTCTGGTCAAATCGTATTTTACCTCATACATCCTGTTCCAATTAAAATACTTATTGTAAGTAGGGAAAATAAGCATATTTGAATTATTGATATTTCTGAGTTTTGTTTCATTATACTGCCTGTCTAAATCTGTTCGGAAGGAGAAAGATTTTGGCATAGTATTGAAATTAAAATCTTTTATAAGCCGATAGTATTTCGATTTCCCAAAATTCACTTTTGCAAAAGGTTTAATGTTTTTTGGTGTAGTGTGGAAATTATAAGTAAGTGCCCCACGGTAGAGTTTCGTTCTGTTGTATTCTGTATTGATATTTCTAATGAAAGTTTCATTAAAAGAATAGGAAAGCGATACATTTTCTATATCATATACTTTTGGTTTTTTTGATTTCTCATTTTTGCCTTTATTTTTATTAAAAGAGGGCATCTTTCTGACATTTGTAAAATTGATACTATTGCGTTTTACATAGTCCTGTGCAATGTGTTTTAAGGAATCTTTTTCTGCTTTACTGTCGAGTGTTTCTAATGTAGTTTTAAATAGTATATCTGGATCAAGAGGATTATATTGAGGGTTTTGTATTGCCTCCGAAACACCAATATACATTGGAATTTTCACTCCATAGTCTTCCGAGAAAAATTTGCCTAATTCAAAGGTGGATGAAATGTCATACTGAAAGGCGTTTACCCTTTGTCGTTCGTTAAGTTTTTTCTCGATACTTCCAAATCCAATGGTGCTCATGCTTCCTGCAAAAGTTACAGTTCCAAAATCGGCAAGGCGAGTGGTTAGGCGGGAATTAGCTGCCCATCCGCCATACTCATCAAAGTCAGTCAATCGTAATTCGTTCACCCAAATTTCTCCACATTTAGAAAGGCCATCATCAGCAGATTGAATGTTTAGTTTTTTAGGATTTCTAATTCCTATCATTATGGTTTTTACACGCGCCAAATTCGGATTTCCAACAATTTGTATTTTCTTTCCACTTGATAAATATTTGATATAAGGGTTGGAAACATTGGAGTGCGTACCGTTTCTGATAGCATCATTTCTTATTTGCTTTGCTTTTTGAAATTCTTCAAAAGCAATGTCAATTTGGTTGGAAGATGGCCAAATGGCACTGGCACTACTTGTCCCATGTGGAGTTGCTTTTAAGCTCACTTCATATTCGTAATAGTTGGAAACAAAATCAGTTCCTAAACGAATGAAGCAAGAAAAATCGCCATCTTTCAAATCGTCATTCTTCCCTTCCGCATGCACAAACATTTTAATGCGTTTGTAGGAGCGCACATCCAAATCAGTCGTTTTATAAGCAGCCCTTGAATCCCCATCTTTCAAGTCGCAAACTTTCAATACCAAGGATTGCTCGTTTTGTCTTCTAAGAGTAGTAGTAGTATTATCAATTTCCTGCTCAATTCCTGGTGGAACCACATAATTGACAGGACTTCTTTTTCCGTTTTCCTCCACATTTACGGCAGTTACATCAAAAAGGGTGTTGTCCTCATCATCAATTGGAAGGTATTCTCCTGGAGAGGATAAATCAAAATTATACCTCCTCCACTCGCCTCTTACTAAATCTAAGGTAGCAAAACGACAAACAATTGGCTGGCTAAAATCAGCAAAAACCATACGCATAAATCGAATAGATTTAAAATCTTGTATCCCCCCAACTACTTTGTCTGGTTTGTAAATCGGCACTCTAAACTGATACCATTTTACTGAGCGTGTTGCACCATTTTCTGTTTTTACATTTGCGGTAAAAACATCAGAAATGTAACTATCCCCCACGTCCATATTAGGGAAAAGTGATACTTTATACTGAAAATAACTTTCCGATTCACTTAGTGTGTTGTCCTTATTAATGTCCTCCGTATTGGGGATTGTGGTAGAAGAAGTGGAATAGGATTCAGGAGATTGATCGGTAGTAACTGAATTCCCATCCATATTATTAAAGTTCAGATATCTGTCTAAAATTTTGGTTTGATTATTGTCAAAATCACTTCCTCTGTAATAATGAAAATTGTCGCCAGAAGGATCTTTCTGTGCATTTTGATAGGCTTGGGAAGCTATTCCTAAATTGGAGTTATTTGCAATATTCTGAATGTAATCATCAAAGAAAAGTTTTTCATCAGTTGTTCGTAATCCATCCAAGCCAACATCCTGATACGCCCTGGAATTAGGGTCATTATCAAAAGCATTAACAATGGAATAAGTAGTTGGCACCCTTCCCCAAGAAGTTGTATCTACATTTTCAACTGTGGAGGAAGCTGGTAATCCATTTTCAAAACTTTTGTAGCCATCTTTTAAAATATCTTCTGATACATTCCCTAATTGAAAATACAAATCGCCACCACTATGATTTTGGTCTCCATCTTCATTATTGAAAGGGTCCATCATCCAAAATTCTATAAATTCAATATTGGCGGCTTCAAAATCATTGGTTTCCACTTTTCGCATTAATCCTGCCCACTTGTCAGAAGGATTATTAAAAGTTCCATCTGCATTCAAATCAATTACATTATAATTATAAGGACCTCTTTTATTTGGATAATAAGCCACATCCAAAAGTGCAAGATTGGTAATCTGACTTCCCAAATCCGGATCTTTATTGGGGAAAACTTCCTTTTCTGAAACCTCTCTGGAATAATGATAAGATTGCTGAGGGATAGTATTTCCATTTGGCAGACTAATTGTTTTATTTACCCCCGGCGGAGTAATAGAAGTGTTTCGATAAAATAAAGGATCAATAGTGTACCATGCTAGCTTTGCCCTATCAAAACCACTTATTAAATTGTCATTTTCTCCGGCATTTGGAAAAATATTCTCTTGCCCCTGTGGGATACTTGATAAAAACCAAGCACCCATATTTTTCATGTCAATTCCTGTTTTGCTGGCTTCAAAATCATCAATATAAGATATCCCAGAATTGCCCAAAGACTTGTGATGACCAGGAATTAAATGAGCAAATTCGGCTGTTGCGATAAGGGTTGATTTTGCTTTTGTTTCCAAAAAGGGCAGTTTGTCCACCATCTTAGTGATAAACGGAGAAGCTGTTTGATAGGTTCCGTCCAATCCCCAAATGGTATTGGAAATTGGCTCATCCCCAGTATTTATTTTTGCCGTATATGGGCGTTCGGTAAGGTTTAGTACTGTCGCCCCAATAATGAAGTCCTTGTTTATTTCATAATCGATATGCGTACCTATCAATGTTTTATTCTGGATGCCATAGAGCGCATTATTTTCTAATGAAATTTTTATGGGCACTCCTGAATTTAAAATCCCCTGATTGATAATGGTAACTCTACCCAACATATAGTCCACCGTATAATCTTGATTTTCTGTTAATTTTTGTGAGCCAGCTGTTACCGTTACCGAACCCTCCGGTACATTCATGGCATTAAGGGAAATCTCTGCCCCAGATGATGCTTGATAACTACCTTTCAATCGGAATTTATTTAATTCGGGATATTGTTGGGCAATGGTTATAGTGGAATCATAAAGGGCTTGATACACATATTTATCGGCTAGCGTTTGATCAGAAAATTTCCCTCTTAAGTAACTTCCAAAAGGTTCTCGCACAGGAAAAATAATTCTTCCATTTGAGGACTTGGCAGTTATGCCTTCTATAAAATCAAAAACACCATCCGATTGCTTGTCTTGTTGTGCATTTAAATTATCTAAATTCAAAACTTTTATAAGGGGAATTCCATCTAAAATACCTTCTGGAATATAATTGGTAAGTCCTCCAGATTCTTCTGTGTTTTCATAAACCACATCCAAAACAAAATCGTTTTGACTCATCTGATAAGCCCCAATAGCATAGATGTTTTTCATCATCAAATCCCAATTAGGTAATTGTGGAGAGAAGTTAGTGCCTTTCAGTAGTTTTACAAAAAGTGCATCCGGGGCAGTGGGGCCCGTAGTGCTAAGTTCGCCCACTTGAAAAATATTGTTACCAATGGTATACTGAAAAGCAACTGCAAGTACTTCATCATTATTTAGCGCCTGATTTAAAGAGATGTATCCAAGTTGAGAATTCAAGGTGTATTCTGATGTGGTTAGCAGTCTTGCTCTTTCTAGTTTTTCATAATCTTGTGCTGCTTTAAAGATAAAGGAAAAAGGCCCGAAAGTATTATTTACCTGATTAATATCTCTAGCTGCATTAAAATTATTTGTCAGTTTATCGAATAACTCATTGGCAAGATTATCAGGAAACTTACCATATGGAGGTCCATCAGCAAAATTAGGGTCATCAGTATGAACATCACCAACTATATTTTCCCCTAAATCTAAAAAGGCAACAATATTTCTAGTATTCTCGGTAGTTCCTGTTTTGTTGGTAATCCACACCTCAATTTTTGTA
>CAJWUS010000002.1 GCA_913047525.1 uncultured Flavobacteriales bacterium
GATGTTATTTTTCAAATGAGTATTGGGCGTACAGATTTACCCTTTGGAGATTATGATACTTTGATAAATAGTATAACAAAAAAAATATTTCCACTTCCCGGACAAACACAAATCCATTGTGGACATGGCCCTTCCACTGTACTAAATTACGAAAGAGAACACAATCCGTTTTTGCAGTAAATGTTAGAATTTTTGCCTTAACCTTTTAAAAAGCTTTGAAGCAAATACAAAATCATTTAATTCTTGGTTTTCACTTGCAATTAAATTCTCCTTATTTCCGGTCCACCAAATTTTTCCTTGATGAATAAAAGCAATTTTATCTCCAATTTCCATTACCGAATTCATATCGTGTGAATTTACAATTGTTGTGATATTATACTCCTCAGTAATTTCCTGTATCAAATTATCAATCAGAATGGCAGTTTTTGGGTCAAGCCCTGAATTTGGCTCATCACAAAGTAAATATTTTGGATTTAGTGCAATTGCCCTTGCAATAGCGACTCTTTTTTTCATTCCTCCACTAAGTTCAGAAGGTAACAAATGATTTGTATTTTCTAAATTCACTCTATTTAGACAAAAATTTACTCTTTCCAAATTTTCTTCTTCTGATTTTTCAGCAAACATATTTAGGGGGAAGATGATGTTTTCTTGCACACTCATATAATCAAACAATGCGCCTCCTTGAAATAACATACCTATTTCTTTGCGTAACTCTTTTCTGGCTTTAAAATTCATTTCTATGAAATTCCGCTCGTTATAGTTTACCACACCGCTATTCGCTTCATGCAATCCAATCATCACTTTTAATAATGTCGTTTTACCGGATCCACTTTCTCCAATTATCAAATTCGTTTTCCCAGGCTCAAATACAAAAGACATATCCTTTAAAACATTATTTTCTCCAAAATGCTTGTTTATATTTTCTATGCTTATCATGCCAATAATAATTGAGTAAGAATGAAATTAAAAATAAGTACCACCACACTACTATAAACCACTGCCTTGGTGCTCGATACGCCTACCTCTAATGCCCCACCTTTGGTAAAATAGCCGTAATAGGAAGAGACAGAAGTAATGATAAAAGCAAAAACCACTGTTTTAGTAAGCGAATAAGTAATATAAAAAGGATTAAATCCGTATTTTAAACCGTATAAAAAATCGGCTGTGGTCACATCAACCGATATACTACCTAACCAACCACCAAACATGCCTATCCCCATACTAATGATTACTAAAAAAGGGAAGAAGAAAACGGCTGCAATAATTTTTGGAAGTATAAGAAAATTAGCAGAATTTACACCCATCATTTCTAGGGCGTCAATTTGTTCAGTTACGCGCATACTCCCAATTTCTGATGCAACATTCGAGCCTACTTTCCCTGCTAAAATAAGGCAAATCATAGTTGGCGAAAATTCTAAAATCAAAGAATCTCTGGTGGCTAACCCAATTAAATATTTAGGCAGAAAAGGATTGTCAAGGTTAAAAGCCGTTTGAATCGTAACAACTGCCCCAACAAACAAGGAAATAATAATTACAATTCCTAAGGAGTTTAAGCCAATTTTTTCAATCTCTAAAATAACTTGTTTAGAAAAAATTGCTCTTTTTTCAGGTAGAGAAAATACCCTGCGCAAGAGCATGAAATATTGCCCTATATTTTTTAAAGCGGTATACATTGAAAATAAAAGTATATATAATTTGTGAGATAAGCACCCAAACTATTAGCACTTTTATTTATTTTTGAACTTTCTTTATGAATAAAACAAAGCTCATATTAGTATTTTTATTTTTGTCTGTTTTTATAACCTCCTGTTTTTTAAGTAAAAACAGCAGTTGCGATTGTCCTAATTTCTCTGGAAAAACAGAGCAAAAACACAACATTTAAAATATCCCTAATTACTTATTTTAGAGTCATTCTAAATAACTAAATTTGCCGAATGCAAAATCTCTCTTGTATAGCCCTAGGAAAAGAATACATCATTGACTCGATTAATGATTCTCAGTTGGCACAAAAACTCCTAGAAATGGGTTGTACCCCAGGGGAAAAAGTGGTTGTGGAAAGAAAAGCGCCTTTTAATGACCCTATCGCCATTGTGGTTTCTGGATTTATGCTAAGTTTAAGAAAAGAAGATGCAGAAAAAATAATTGTAAAACAACTGTAGATGGAAACTGCAAAAATAAAAGTAGTCCTTGCTGGAAATCCAAATTCCGGGAAATCTACGCTTTTCAATTCCCTTACAGGCCTTAGACAGAAAGTGGGAAATTATCCGGGCATTACGGTAGAGAAAAAAACTGGAAGCTGTTTTTTAGATGAAAAAACAAAAGCAGAAATCACTGATGTTCCTGGCGCTTATAGCTTATATCCAAAATCCATTGATGAAAAGGTTGCCCAGCAAGTAATCTGTAACAAAAAAGATAAAGATTATCCGCAAGTAACTGTTGTGGTTGCTGATGCCACCAATTTAAGGCGATCTATTTTTCTGATCACTCAGATAATTGACCTAAAAATGAAAGTGGTCTTGGCTCTAAACATGGTCGATTTATCCTTAAAACAAGGGATTATTATTGATGTCAGCAAGCTTTCTCAGCAGTTACAAATTCCTGTTGTTGCCATTAATGCCAGAAAACAAGAGGGAATAAAAAAGCTGAAAGAAGCAATTATTGAAGCTAATTTGCAAGGAACAGCAACTTCATTTTTTGATGTCAGAACGCTCTTTAAAAATATAATTGAAGAAACAAATACTTTAAGAAAATCAGACAATGATTACGGCTCATTTCTTGCACTTTGTATGCAAGAGGTAAATAGTAAAAATAAGTTGCACTCTGAATTTAATATTCTTAGCAAAGAACATCAGTTTATTCCTAGTAGAGCACAAGCGCAAGAAACAATAAGAAGGTATAAAAAAATAGATACAGTTGTTGATTTTTGCAGTACAAAAATGCAAATAAAAGCCAACCGATCCATTACAAAATGGTTAGATGATGTTTTGATTCATCCTGTTTTTGGCTATTTTATATTTTTGGGTGTTTTATTTCTAATTTTTCAAGCTATTTTTTCTTGGTCGGCTTACCCAATGGATTTGATTGATAACTGGTTTACAGACCTTTCCATTTGGGTTGCAACAACACTTCCGCAAGGTGTTTTTAACGATTTGCTTGTAAAAGGAATTTTGGCAGGTCTTGGTGGTATTATCATTTTTGTGCCACAGATCGCCTTCTTATTCGCCTTTATCGCCTTTTTGGAAGATACTGGCTATATGGCTCGTGTAGGATTTATTACAGATAAAATACTAAGAGTATTTGGACTGAATGGCAGATCAATTATCCCTCTTTTAAGTGGGGCGGCTTGTGCTATACCTGCAATTATGTCTGCTAGGACTATTGTATCATGGAAAGAGAGAATGATAACAATAATGGTTACACCACTGATGAGTTGTTCGGCACGCCTACCTGTTTACACCCTAATTATTGCCATGATAATTCCTTCCGATCAAAGTTGTGGTCCTTTCAATTTACAAGGACTGGTAATGATGGCTTTCTATTTGCTCGGATTTTTAGCGGCTCTTGGGACTGCTTTTATCATGAAATTTATTCTCAAAGCAAAGGAGAGAAGTTATTATATTATGGAAATGCCATCTTATAAAATACCGGATTGGAGAACTGTCATTTATACTATTGTGGAAAAGGTAAAAGTATTTTTATTTGATGCCGGAAAAGTGATTATTGCCATCTCGATTATTCTTTGGTTTTTGTCCTCCTACGGCCCTGGGAATCACTTTGAGAAAATTGAAACTAAATGGGCTGGGCAAGAAAAAGCAGAAACACATATTGCTGCTGAAAAATTAGAAGCATCTTATGCTGGGATGATTGGGAAAAGCATTGAGCCAGCAATCAAGCCATTGGGCTTTGATTGGAAAATTGGAATTGCTCTTATCACTTCATTTGCTGCAAGAGAAGTTTTTGTTGGCACCATGTCAACCATATATAGTGTAGGAGATAATTCTAATATTCAGTCTATTAGGGAGAGATTAGAATCTGTTAAAAACCCAGATACAGGAAAAGTATTTTTCACTACACCTGTCGGAATTTCTTTGATGCTTTTTTATGCATTTGCCATGCAATGCATGAGCACACTTGCAATCGTTCGTAGAGAAACTAATAGTTGGAAATGGCCAGTAGTTCAGTTTGTATATATGGGAGTACTCGCCTATCTTTCCTCTTTTATTTCTTATCAGTTATTAAACTAATGGAAAATTTAAAATCTTATCTTCCAACTGCAAGTTTTACTTTAATTGAGAAGTGGATTAAGGAGTTAAATATTTTAGTGAAAATTAAAAAAAGTAGAAATACTAAATTAGGAGATTTCACAGTAAATAAAAAAGGAGAATGCCTAATTAGCATTAATGAAGACCTAAATAAATATGCTTTTCTTATTACTCTTACACATGAAATAGCCCACGCTTTTGTTTGGAGAAAATACAAAAGAAAAGTATCGCCTCATGGAGCAGAATGGAAAAATACTTTTAAAGAAATGATGCTAAATTTCATAAATGATGATATTTTTCCAGATGACCTATTAAGGGCCCTAAGCAAGCATATCAAGAATGCAAAAGCATCAACTGTAAATGATTACAATTTAAGTAATGCCCTAAGAAAGTATGATAACAACACCCAATTAATTTTATCAGAAATACCTGATGGGAGTGTTTTTTCAACACTTAACGGAAAGCAATTCATTAAGCTGAATAAATTACGAAAAAGATATAAGTGTAAAGCAATTAATTCTGAAAAGATTTATTTGTTTAATCCTTTAGCGGTAATTGATTTAGAGAAACAATAACAAATTAAAATTATTCAGATTCATTTTTTATGAGAATAAAGAAAAAGAAATTGAGTTTAATTTACAGACTAAAAAGAGATATTTATTTTTCTTTAATTAGATTCATCCGGTTTTTCCAATCCATTTTTTTAAAAAAACAAAACAATAAGTTCCTCTTTATTTTAAGTCCTCCATATTGCGGGTCTACGCTTTTGAGCCAACTATTATCTACTTCAAAAAATGTGAGTTGTAATAATAATCTTGGAACTCGTGAGGGGCAATTACTCCCAGGTGTACGGCACTTTATGTTCCAAAAAAATCGTTGGAATGAACGTGTAAAATACCCCTGGGATAAGGTAAAAAAAGTATGGCTAAAATACTGGGACTTATCAAAACCTGTTTTATTAGACAAAAGTATTCCTAATATAATGAGAGTATCAGAAATAAAAAAAGAATTTGAAAATATAAACTTTATCTGCATGGTGCGAAATCCTTATGCTCAAGTAGAAGGAGTAATGAGAAGAAATGATGAGTCGGCAAAAAATGCAGCAATATTTTCACTTAAATGTTTACAATATCAGAGACAAAATATTAAAAACAAAGAGTCTTCACTTTTTATCTCTTACGAACAACTAACTGAAAATCCTGAAAAAACAAAGAGGAAAATTATAGCTTTCCTTCCTGAGCTTTCAGATATAAAAATGGATTTAAAATACAAAGCACACAATTTTAAAACAAAAAGTAAAATGGGGATTGTAAATCTTAACCAAGAAAAAATGGAAAAACTAACCGGTAAGCAAATAGAAACAATTAATCGTATTTTTGAAAAAGAAAAAGAATTGTTAGACTATTTTGGTTATCAAATCGTTAAACGATAGAAACTTATGAATAAAAACAATTATGCAGTAATAATGGCAGGTGGCATTGGCTCTCGTTTTTGGCCAATGAGTAAACAGTCGCGACCAAAACAATTTATTGATATTTTAGGAACAGGTGAAACGCTTATACAGCAAACTTTCAGAAGATTGAGTAAGGTTTGCCCGAACGAAAATATCCTGATTGTAACAAACAAAAATTACAAGAACTTATGTTTGGAACAATTACCAAAAATAAAAGAAGAAAATATATTGTGTGAACCTTGCATGCGAAATACTGCGCCTTGCGTGGCCTATGCTGCATTCAAAATACACAAGCAAAATCCAGAGGCTAATATGATTGTAGCGCCTTCTGATCATCTGATTACAAATGAAGATGAGTTTGTAAGGGTGATAAAAGAAGGGATGCAAGCAAGTGTTGCAAATGATATCCTTCTAACTATTGGGATTTTGCCAAGCCGACCAGATACTGGCTATGGATACATTCAATTTAATGAGCATCCTTTGGAGAGTAATACAACCATAAAAAAGGTGAAAACATTTACCGAAAAACCAAATCAGGAGTTGGCCTTGCAATTTTTAGATAGTGGTGATTTCTTGTGGAATTCAGGAATATTTATTTGGAGTACCAAATCAATAACATTAGCATATCGTAAGTATTTGCATGATATGTATACTGTTTTTGAAGAAGGGAAACAATACTATAATACCAATAAAGAAGCTGAATTTATTGATAGGGTTTTCCCAGGATGTAAGAACATTTCTATTGATTACGGTATAATGGAAAAAGCAGATTGTGTCTATGTTTATCCTGCTGATTTTGGTTGGAGCGATTTAGGGACATGGGGCTCTTTATATACGCATTTGGATTTAGATAAAAGCCAAAATACCGTGCAAGGTAATAAGGTATTGTTGTATGATTCAACAGATAATATTGTAAAAATGCCACATGGTAAAGTGGCTGTATTGCACGGACTAAACGGTTATATTGTAGTAGAAAATGATGGTACTTTGCTTGTTTGCAAAAAAGAAGATGAGCAAAAAATCAAGCAGTTTGTGTTGGATGTAAAAAAGAAAACAAATAATTAAAACATTTTCAGCACATATTTTCTGGTCGTACCCAAGCGTCAAATTCTTCAGCAGTTAAGTAACCCAAATTAACACTTTCTTCTTTTAAAGTTGTCCCATTTTGGTGTGCTATTTTAGCAATTTCTGCTGCTTTCTCATATCCAATTTTAGTGTTTAGTGCTGTAACCAACATTAAGGAGTTATCCAAGTTCTTTTTTAAATTATCATGGTTAGGCAAAATTCCAGATACACAATTTCTTTCAAAAGAAATACAAGCGTCAGCAATCAATCTGGCAGATTGTAAAAAATTAGCCGCCATTAGGGGTTTGAATACATTCAATTCATAATGTCCTTGCATTCCACCAACTGTGATAGCAACATCATTCCCCATTACTTGTGCGCAAACCATAGTCATGGCTTCCGCCTGTGTAGGGTTAACTTTTCCTGGCATAATGGATGATCCTGGCTCATTAGATGGAATAATAATTTCTCCAATTCCACTTCTTGGCCCTGATGCTAAAAGACGAATATCATTTGCAATTTTATTTAAGGAAACTGCTAATTGTTTAAGTGCTCCATGACTTTCTACAATGGCATCATGTGCAGCAAGTGCTTCAAACTTATTTTTAGCACTTACAAATGGAAGCTCTGTAAAATCAGCAATTTTTTTTGCGACCAAATCTGAATAACCATCAGGAGTATTTATTCCAGTACCTACTGCTGTTCCTCCTAAAGCTAATTCTGAAAGGTGATCCAATGTATTATCTAAAGCTAGTAAACCATGATCCAACTGCGACACATACCCTGAAAATTCTTGTCCTAAAGTAAGTGGAGTGGCATCCATCAAATGCGTTCTTCCAATTTTCACCACATTAATAAACTCTCTAGCCTTAATTCTAAGAGCTTTGCTTAATTGTTCCACATCAGGAATAGTGTTTTCAATTAGCATCTTATAGCAAGCAATATGCATTCCTGTTGGAAAAGTATCGTTTGAGCTTTGCGATTTATTTACATCATCATTGGGGTGTATTGTTTTTTCAGAATCTTCCAATTTTCCTCCAGCAATTACATGGGCACGATTGGCAATTACTTCATTTACATTCATATTACTTTGGGTTCCGCTTCCTGTTTGCCAAATTACAAGTGGGAACTGATCGTCATGCTTGTCTTCCAGAATTTCATCACATACTTTTGATATCAGATCTCTTTTTTCTTCAGAAAGAACACCTAGTTCACAGTTGGTATGGGCTGCTGCTTTTTTAAGGTAAGCAAAACCATAAATAATTTCGAGTGGCATAGATGCTTCACTTCCAATTTTGAAATTATTTATACTCCTCTGGGTTTGTGCTCCCCAATATTTCTCGGCAGGAACTTTTACCTCTCCCATTGTGTCTTTTTCTATTCTATAATTCATAGCAAAATTGTTTTGATAGTTTTATTTCTTGTTGTTTCTTTGCCTGCAAAGTTAATGATTATGAAATTTCTAGGATTCTTAATATTTTTATTTGTTTTTTTAATGGCATTTTGGGCTATTATATTTCTTTCTGGTGTCATTCCTTATATGATTTTTGTTTGGCTAAAAGAAGGGAAATTAGAAAACGATCAACTTCCATCCTAAGAAAGTAAACCTAATACTTTCCAAGGAGGTCTACCAATAATTGCCCGCCCATCTTTTACTACAATAGGTCTTTCAATCAGTTTCGGATTCTCCATCATTGCATTTATTAACTCCTGATCAGTCATTTCCTTTCCTTTATAATTTTCCTTCCAGATTATTTCATTAGTTCTAATAAGTTCAATTGCTTTTATGTTTAGCATCTCTAAAATTGATTTTAAATCTTTAAAAGAAAGACTCTCTTTTAAATATTCTATTATTTCAACTTCTTGTCCTTTTTCTTGAATTAGAGCAAGTGTTTGTCTGCTTTTACTGCATATTGGATTGTGATATATTTTCATTTATTTATTAGTAACTGTAATTTTTACATTGCTACACTAATTATTTCTGTCCAAATTCCATTAAATACGCTTTTATAAAAGCATTTAAATCTCCATCCAATACTGCATCTGGATTTGAAGATTCATAATTTGTTCTTAAATCTTTAACCATTTTATAAGGATGCAAAACATAATTCCTGATTTGCGAACCCCATTCAATTTTTTTCTTATTTCCTTTTAATTTATCTTTCTCTTCTTGTTTTTTTCTTAGTTCTAATTCATACAATTGAGATTTTAAAAGTTTCAATGCTTTGTCTTTATTTTCTAATTGCGAACGCGTTTCAGAGTTTTCAATAATAATTCCTGATGTCTTATGTTTCAACCTCACTGCTGATTCAATTTTATTCACACCTTGCCCCCCAGCACCGCTCGAACGAAATGTATCCCATGAAATAGAAGATGGATCAATCGTAATATCAATACTATCATCTGCCAAAGGATAAACAAAAACAGAAGCAAAAGAGGTGTGGCGTTTGGCATTGGAATCAAAAGGTGAAATTCTGACCAATCGGTGAACTCCATTCTCCCCTTTTAAATGACCAAAAGCAAAATCGCCATCAAATTCAAGCGTAACAGATTTGATGCCTGCCGGCTCTGCTTTTTGCAGATCTAACTCTTTCACTTTATATCCATTTTTCTCTCCCCACATCAAGTACATTCGCATTATCATTTCTGCCCAATCTTGACTTTCCGTTCCTCCTGCCCCAGGATTTATGGTTAAAACTGCTGGTAATTCATCCTCTTGGGTACTGAGCATATTTTTAAATTCCAAACTTTCAATAGATGCTAATGCTTTTTGATGTTGCTTCTCCAAGTCTTCTTCACTTGCCTCATTTTCATTATAAAATTCTTGCAAAACCCCAAGCTCATCCAATTCATTTTCAACCATCTTATAAGTGTTTACCCAAAATTTAAGCTTGCTGATTTTCTTTAAAGTAAGTTGGGCCTTATCAGAATTATTCCAAAAATCAGCAACATGGGTTAGTTTTTCCAAATCTTGAAGTTCTAATTGTTTCTCTTCAATACTTAAAAACTTAAATAGGTCTTCCTTTCTTCTATTTAATGCTGAAATTTGTTGGTCGGTAATCATTATTCAAAAGTAATTATTTATCTGACATTTCCTTTAATTTTTCCCAAACCAAATTGGATTCAAAGCCTCTTTTTATTAAATAATTTCCTAACTTAGTTTGTCGCTTGAAATGGTTTTTCTCTTTAATCAATCCGTTTTTCTTTTCTACCTGATTTTCCAATGCTTTTAAATACTCCTTTTCATCAATTTCTTCCATTCCTTTTTTGATACAAACTGACGAAATATTTTTCATTTTTAACTCAAATTTAATTTTTCTTCTTCCCCATTTTTTTATCCTGAACTTTCCTCTACAAAAAGAACGAGAAAATCGTTCTTCATCAATAAAACCATCATTTATTAACTCTGTCATTATGATGTCCTTAGTGTTTTCTAAAAGCCCCCATTCGGTCAATTTTTGTCGAACATCCCATTGACATCTGTCTTGCATGGCACAATAATTTTTTATTCTACTTATTGCCTCACTTATTTTATAAACTCTTTTGTTTTGCACCGACTCAAAAATACATATTCTTTTACTTTTGCAAGATGAAAAATAAAAAAGCAATCAGCTTACTTTTTCTTTCCAATATTATTTCTGGCTTTGCCCAAGGCATTAGCATGATTGCCATTCCGTGGTATTTTGTGGAAGTGGTGGAGCGGCCAGAAGTATTTGCCACAGCATACATCATCATTACCTTTGCTACTTTGTTTTGGGGCTTGTATGCCGGAACTTTAATTGATAGATATTCACGAAAAACAATTTTTATTATTACGAATGTAGTTTGCGGGCTAATTGTTGGAGGTGTTGCTATTTTAGGATTCTCCACTAGTAATACAAACGATTTATTAGTGATCTTAGTATTTGCTACTACCATTTTTAACTATAATGTGCACTACCCAAATCTTTATGCTTTCGGTCAAGAAATTACGGAAAAAAGGAATTATGGAAAACTAAATTCCTATATAGAAATTCAGGGACAATCTACTAGTATTTTGGCTGGGGCATTTGCAGCCCTTTTGCTTACAGGCACAATAAATAAAACCATGAATTTGGGCGGATTTACCATTACTTTCCCATTTGAGATTCAGCCCTGGGAAATTCATGAAGTATTTCTGATGGATGCCATTACTTACATTTTTGTTATACTAATTTTTATGCAAATAAAATACAGTAGAATAGTAACAGATAAAGTGGAGGTTGGCACCTTATTTAGCCGATTAAAAAATGGCGTTCTTTACCTAAAAAAGAATCCTCTTATTTTTCGTTTTGGTCTGACTTCATACATGCTTTTTGCATTCCTTTTGGTAGAAATACATATTTTATTGCCTACTTATGTTCATGACTTTTTACAAGGGAAAGGCGACATTTACGCTTCAGCAGAAGTGTATTATTCCTTAGGAGCAATCCTAGCAGGGATGTTTGTAATTAGAGTATTCAAGCGTTTTAACTCTGTTATTGGTATTATCATTTTAATGTTTTTTGTGGCAATTGCTTTTGCCGGAATGTCTGTTTACAAATCGCTTTGGTATTTCTTTATCGCAAATCTAATTTTAGGATTAACCAATGCAGGAGTAAGGGTGCTAAGGACAACTTATCTTTTTAATCATATTCCCAACAATGTAATGGGGCGAACAAATTCAGTTTTTAACTCCTTAAATATTATGGTTCGTATGTGCTTGATTGGGCTTTTTGCTTTGCCATTTTTCACTACAGATGATAATATTCGCTTTGGCTATTTGGTAGGAACCGCCATGATTTCATTGGCTATTATCCACTTACTTCTGCAATATAAAGCGTTAGTAACTTTAAGTAAAACTAAAAAAGATTAACCCTATACTATACTATACTGCAGAAGGTGCAATCTATCATCAGGGTTGATTTTAATAAGGCGTTTATATTTAAAACTCCACTTCATTCCTTTTGAAAACACACCTTTATTAATGTGACTTGCAATAAAAGGATGAGTAGAAATTCTAATCTTTCCATTATCCGATTTTTCGACCAAATTCTTAATCTTATTTTCGATAGTATCTATTAATAGCAAGCTAGAATCAATTTTCCCATTACCCACACACATTGGGCAATTCTCCCTTGTGTTGATATTCATTTCTGGACGCACCCTTTGCCGTGTAATTTGTATCAACCCAAACTTTGAAGGAGGCAAGATATGATGTTTTGCTTTGTCTTCTTTCATGGCTTCTCGCATTCTCTCAAAAAGTAGTTTGCGGTTTTTTGCAGAATACAAATCAATAAAATCAACGACAATTATTCCACCCATATCTCGCAACCTTAGTTGTCGGGCAATCTCTTCTGCGGCGCCTAAATTTACAAGCAATGCATTTTCTTCTTGGTCTTTTTTAGAATCTACTTTTTTACCAGAATTTACATCAATCACATGCATTGCCTCTGTATGTTCAATCACAAGGTAAGTGCCGTTTTTCATGTTTACCGTTTTACCGAAAGCTGATTTTATTTGTTTGGTTACATTAAAATTTTGCAAAATGGGAGCTTTTGATTTATAAAGTTTTAATATTTTCTCTTGTTCAGGAGCAATACTTATTACATAATCTTTTAGTTCTAAATACAAATCTTTGTCATTGACATGAATACTATTAAAACCCTCATTTAGAATATCTCTTAAAATAGCAGTGGAACGATTAAGTTCTTTCAGAATAATTTTTGGGGCTTGTACCCTTTTTAGTTCTTTGAAAACGTTTTGCCATTTTTTATATAAAATTTTAAGATTGGAATCCAACTCAACTACTTTTTTCCCCTTCGCAACCGTACGAACAATCACACCAAATCCTTCAGGCTTTATGCTTTTTAGAAGACGTTTTAATCGCACTTTTTCTTCTTGTGATTTTATCTTATTGGAAAGAGATATTTTATTGGAGAAAGGAAGTAAAACCATATTTCTTCCTGCAATTGAAATTTCAGTTGTTAATCTTGGTCCTTTTGTTGAAATTGGCTCTTTGGATACTTGAACCAAGATCCTGTCTCCTGATTTTAGCACATCTGCAATCTGTCCAGTTTTATCAATTTCCTTTTCCTTTCTGAAATTTTTTAATGAAGCTGTATTGCTTTTTTTAGAGATTACTTTGTCTGTAAATTTTTTGTAAGAATTCACATTAGGGCCAAGGTCAAGATAGTGTAAAAACCCATCTTTCTCATGCCCTACATTTACAAAAGCAGCATTTAATCCGGGAACTACTTTCTTTACTTTTCCAAGATATACATCGCCAACTGAGTAGTTGTTATTATTGTTTTCTTTATGAAGTTCAATAAGGCGTTTGTCTCGCAAAAGTGCGATTACTACCTCCTCAGATGGCCTTGAATCGATTATAAGTTCGAATCTCATGGCTAGTATAATTATTGATTAATAGAAAAAGCTTACTTACTTTTATGTCTATTTTTTCTCAAACGCTTTTTGCGTTTGTGAGTGGCCATCTTATGTCTTTTTCTTTTTTTTCCGCTTGGCATGCTATAATTTTTTAATTTCTTTTATTCAGAATTTATTTCTGATTTATTTTTTTATTTTATACTTTCCTTTACCTGCTTAACAAAAACTTTTGCTGGTTTAAAAGCTGGAATATGATGTGCAGGGATAATAATAGTTGTATTTTTTGAAATATTTCTTCCTGTTTTTTCTGCTCTCTTTTTAGGCTTGAATGTTCCAAATCCTCTTAAAAAAACAGATTGATTGCTGGAAATAGAAGATTTCACTTCTGCCATAAATGCTTCAACTACTGCAAGTGCTGTCACTTTTTCTATACCTGTTTTCTCAGAAATCTTACTTACTATCTCTGCTTTTGTCATTCTTTTTTATTTTTTTGATATTAATATAAATATTTATATTCTTGTTTTTTTATAAACGTGCAAATATACCAACTATTTTTGAATGATGACACACATCATTATCTCTTTTTTATGAATTATTAGTTTAATCTTCAGTGTTTTATGAACTTTTCTCAGCAAATATTGGAGTGGTATGGAAAAAACAAAAGAAGTTTGCCTTGGCGCAATAGTAAAGATCCTTATAAAATATGGCTTTCTGAAATTATTTTACAGCAAACAAAAGTAGCGCAAGGGCTCCCATTTTACAATAAATTTATTTTTGCTTTTCCAACTATTAATGATTTGGCCAATGCAACAGAAAATGAAGTCTTAAATTTATGGCAAGGATTAGGTTATTATTCTAGAGCAAGAAATATGCATTTTACGGCAAAGGAAATTACAGAGAAATACAATGGAATTTTTCCAAATGATTATACAACAATTTTGAAACTGAAAGGAATTGGTGCATATACTGCAGCTGCTATTTCTTCTTTTGCTTTTAATCTGCTCTTTGCTGTGGTTGATGGAAATGTTGTCCGACTTTTAAGTCGATACTTTGGTATCTCTACTGCTTTTGATAGCGCAAAAGGCAAAAAAGAGTTTCAACTTTTAGCACAAAAACTACTTAGTAAGGAAAATTCAGCAGAATATAATCAAGCAATAATGGAGTTTGGGGCTTTGCAATGTGTGCCAAAATCTCCAAATTGTAACGTTTGTCCTTTGCAAAATAGTTGTTTTGCTTTTAATAATAATTTACTTTTATATTTCCCGAAAAAGAAAAAGAAGATCCAAATCAGAAAAAGGTATTTTGAATTCTTAATCATTTCAGAAAAGAAAAAAATACTAATTCAGAAAAGAAAAAATGGAATCTGGAAGGGGCTTTATCAATTTCCGCTTATTGAAAATACGGAAGAAAAATCGGAGAAAGAGATTTGTGCTTCAAAGGATTGGGGAGATCTATTTAAAGGAGTTACTGCGAATATCATTAAAATATCTCCTAGAATAAAATACAAACTCACCCATCAAACTATTTTTGCTCAGTTTTGGCATATTGATTCAAAAGTTCCAGCTAATAAAAATACAATCTCTATCCAAAAAAAAGATCTCAAGAGATACCCAATTCCAAAATTATTAGAAAAATATCTTAAAAAGATTGGAATGATATAGCTATTTTACTATATTTGTTAATCACTAAGAATATTTATTATGGCAGGCGTAAATAAAGTAATTTTAATTGGAAATTTAGGGAAAGACCCTGAAGTAAGGTATTTAGATAGTGGGGTTGCAGTTGCAAACTTTTCATTGGCAACCACCGAAAACTATAAAAACAAAGAAGGGGAAAGAGTAAGTCAAACTGAATGGCACAACATTGTGCTTTGGAGAGGATTAGCAGAAGTGGCTGAAAAGTGGTTGAAAAAAGGATCTTCTGTTTATATTGAAGGAAAAATAAGAAATAGAAAATGGGAAGATAAAGAAGGAAATACTAGATATACTACTGAAATTTTGGGCGACAACATGACCATGTTAGGCAAAAAAGAGGATAGTTCTGCTGAAAAAACAAAAACAACTCCTGAACAAGAAAGTATCCCTCAAGAAGAAAAAGGAGACGATTTACCTTTCTAGATAAATAACACCAAAATTGGAAGAAGAATTTAGTCCACTTTTACTTAGCATCTTTTTTGATATCACATTACAGCCAATATCAATCGGTATTGCGCTTAATTTTATCGTCATCTTACTAATGTTATTTTGCTCCGCTCTTATTTCTGGTGCTGAAGTAGCCTACTTTTCCTTAACACCAAATAATGTTAAATATTTAAATCAGGAGAAGTCAAAAAAAGCATTATTGACTTTAAAACTTCTAGAAAAGCCGAACAAGCTTTTAGCCACAATACTTATCACAAATAATTTTATAAATATTGGGATTATTATATTATCGACATACTTTACTGCAAGCATCTTTCAATTTCCAGAAAACTCAATTATGGAATTCATGTTTCAAATTGTTGTTATCACCTTTGTAATTGTTCTTTTTGGCGAAATTACTCCAAAAGTATATGCCAACAGAAATGCACTTTGGTTTAGCAAATGGATGAGTATCCCTTTAAATTTAAGTAGTAAACTATTCTCCCCACTTAGCCATCTACTTACTTCAAGCACTTCTTTTATTGACAAGAGATTAAAACGAAAAAAAGAAGTGGTGTCAATGGATGAAATAGCAGAAGCATTAGAATTAACTGCTGAAACTGATCCGAATGAAGAAGAGCAGAAAATATTAAAAAGCATTGTTGAATTTGGCAATATTGATGTAAAAGAAATAATGAAATCAAGAGTAGATGTTGTTGCGATTGAACAAAAGTTGCTTTTTGAAAAAGTGATTGATTTAGTTGTCGATTCTGGTTTTTCACGAATTCCTGTTTACAAAGAAAACTTTGATGATGTAATCGGGATTTTGTATGTAAAAGACTTAATCCCACATTTGGATCAAAAAAGTGATTTTAAATGGCAAAATTTAATTCGATCTGCCTATTTTGTTCCTGAAACAAAAATGATTAGCGATTTACTAAAAGAATTTCAGGATAAAAAGATCCACCTAGCCATAGTAGTTGATGAATACGGAGGCACCTCAGGAATCGTAACATTGGAAGATATTTTAGAAGAAATTGTTGGAGATATTACTGATGAATTTGATGATGATGGTAATGTCTTTTCCATATTAGATGAGCATAATTTTATTTTTGAAGGAAAAATATCATTGAATGATTTTCTAAAAACCGTAAAAGGGGAAACGGATTATTTTGATGATGTAAAAGGGGATTCTGACTCCTTGGCAGGACTTATTTCAGAATTAAAAGGGGCAATCCCAAAAAAAGGGGAAGTTATTAAGTTTGCACCTTATATTTTTACAATAGAATCATCTGATAGACGAAAAATAAAACGAATAAAAGTTCAAATCAAAAAAGATGAATAAAGCAATTAGCATTTTTATTTTAATCTTTTTTTTCGCTTGTCAGGAGAATTACACCCCAAAACCAAGAGGATTTTTTAAGCTCTCATTCCCCACAAAAAACTATCAGCAATACGCTCAGAATTGTCCTTTTACTTTTCAATTTCCGACCTATTCAAAAATTAACACCTTAGAAAAAAAGTGTTTTTTCAATTTGCGATTCCCTAACTTTAAAGCGACTTTACATCTAAGTTATTTTCATCTAAATAAAAATTTGTATGAGCATACAGAAGAATCAAGAACATTGGCATACAAGCATAGCATAAAGGCAAATGCCATTAGCGAACAGCCATTTATCGACAGAAAAAACAATGTTTTTGGATTGGTGTATGACTATAAGGGAACAACTGCTACTGCTTTGCAATTTTACCTTACCGATAGTTCAACTCATTTTTTTAGAGGGGCACTTTATTTTGATACAGAAGTAAATGATTCAATTGCTCCTGTTTCCAATTTTTTACAAGAAGATATAAAATACCTTATTGAGAGTTTTCGCTGGAAAGAAAAATTAGTCCAGTAGTAGCTAGTAAAACCAAAACTACTACAAGCTGATGCGCCACAGTAAAAAATATAGGTACTACAAAAATTAAGGTGATTATTCCTAATACAATTTGCGAACTAATTATTGCAACAAGAACCAATGTAGCTTTTTGTAAAAAAGTCTCTTTTGCTTTCTTCCAGATATAAATCGCAAAAAAGAAAACAAACCACTATAGCCAAAGGGATATTATTTTCTTTTGGCTGGAATTCATCCGAACAGAAATAACTAAGCTATATTTGCTACCTATTATTTTTATGGAGAAATCGATAAAAAATTATTTAATCCTCATTTTTCTGGCAATTATTTGGGGAAGTTCCTTCATTTTGATGAAAAGAGGATTGGAAGTGTATTCTTACACGCAAGTGGCAGCTTTACGGCTGTTTATTGCTTTTCTTTCTCTTTTGCCATTTATTTTTCGTGCATTTAAAAAAGTGGCTAAAAAACATTGGGGTCCAATTATAATAACTGCTTTTTTAGGAAATGGTATTCCCGCTTTTTTATTTACAAAAGCCCAAACCCACTTAGACAGTTCATTTGTAGGGATACTCAACTCACTAACGCCTTTATTTACACTTTTACTCGGAATTTATTTTTTCAAATCACGACCAAATAAAACAAATATTTTAGGAGTAATTATTGGGCTTACAGGTGCTTTCATTCTTTCTTCATCCAATTTAGATGGCGTTTTTGCAATCAATTTCTACACCCTTCTGGTGGTTTTGGCTACCTTATTTTATGCCATAAGCGTAAATGTAATTAGGAAATATCTTGCTGATTTAGATGCAATTTCTATATCCACACTTGCCTTTTTATTTATCGGACCAGCATCAGGAACTTATGTTTTTAGCAGTAATTTTATGCTTTTTCTTAATACAGATAGAGGTATTAGTGCTCTTTTATACATAGCAATTCTAGCAGTCATTTGCACATCTCTTGCAGTAGTTATTTTTAATAAACTAATAAAAGATTCCTCTGCTATTTTCGCCTCTTCTGTCACATATCTTATTCCGGTTGTTGCTATTTCTTGGGGTGTGTTAGATGGGGAAAACATACTTTTCTCGCACATTTTTGGAGCTGCAATTATTCTTTGCGGCGTGTATTTGGTAAATAAGAAGATGGCTTAACTTACAACTGGGATAATTTCTAAAGCTTCTACTTCCAATGCAAGTAAAGCTAAATTACTTTTAGTTTTTTCTAAACTTGCAAGTGTTTCCTGCTTTGTTTTCTCGTATTTATCTTTTAACCCATCAAACATATTGGTATAATAAGCAAATCCTTCATTCATATTTTCTAAAAAACGATTAAAGTATTCTTCTTGCTTTTTGTTCCAATCTTTTTTAGCTTCTTCCAATTTGTTTTTAAAGAAGTCCATATACAAATTCAACTCTTTCACAAACATATTTGGCCTGTCGGTTCGGCTCATAAAATTCTCCAAACCATAGATATGTTTGGTCATATCTTCTAATGACAATAGTTTATCAAAATAGGCCATATTTGGTCCTGGACAAATGGAAACAGCTGTGCTTTCCTTAGCTTCAATACCATTAGTGATAACTGCTGCTGACAAACCCATACATAAGCAAACTTTCTCCGTTATCTCATCAGAAACTCCAAGTTCTTCAATTTTATTTTTTTGATACAAACGAGAAGCAGTGCAAACACCTTTTCCATCATATTCTGTGCTAAAAGCCAAATACCTTCTGGGGCATGGGCTACCTGGTTTCCCATCCTTCACTTTTTGTAATTTTTCTGCATCTTTGGATGAGTTACGCAAATTATTAAATGGCACTCCCAGTGGCGATACATTACTTAAATATAAATCTTTCTCTTTTGCTTTAACGAGTTGCATCCTTGTTTTGTCATCTACATTTGTCACTTCTGGGACTAATAAAAATGGGGTTCCCCAACCGACTGAATCCAACTCATAATGTTTGATTAAAAAATCGTGTTCTTCAGCAGTACCTACTCCGCCTTGAGCTGTTATTTTTAATGCTAAGGGTTTTTTAGGAATTACCCTGTTATTTGCCGCAAGTGCTGTTTTACAAATTTCATAAACCTCCTTAATTAACTCCTCTCGCTTTTCTCTGAATTCCGCTAAAATTGGTCCCATTAAATAACCATCAGTTGCAAAGGCATGCCCTCCACAATTTAGTCCAGATTCAACTCTGTATTCAGAAACCCATAATCCTTTTTTTGCCAGAAATTTCCCTTGAATAAGTGCTGAACGATAATCACTTACTTTCAGCACAATTTTCTTTTTAATATAGCTATCAGCATTTGGATAAAAATCTTCAAATTGTGAAATATAGCCATATAATCTTGGGTTCATCCCTGCTGAGAAAATAATGGATGATGCTAAATCACTATTGGCATAACCCCTTAATGCCGCATGTGCATCATTATATTCTGATGGCAAAGCCTCATTCTTGAAAAAGTTTGGCTTATCCACCTTTGTCATAATATTTACATCAATACTTCCCATGTTCAAATTCTCTTTCAGCCAAGGAGAAATCTCATCTATATTAAAGTAATTCTTAGTGAGTTTATTGAATTCCTTTTTCAACTGAGATGTGTCTGGAAAAGTCGCAAAAAAAGTTTTCAAAGCTTCTACTTTCTC
The DNA here is from genome assembly GCA_913047525.1 of uncultured Flavobacteriales bacterium. The sequence continues at coordinate 19,824 of CAJWUS010000002.1, forward strand.
TTTTGTAGCAGTAGTATATTCCTCATACTTCTGATTAGCTAATTTATTTACTAAATTCAAATAAGAAGTGATCCTGTCAGCACGATAATCCTTAGTATTATTTTTTATTTCCTCATACTGCAAATTATTTTTATCAGCATATACCTTCCTGAGTCTTTCCAATAATACATCATCAGCCAAAGCAATAACCGAATCAATACCGAATTGTGCAACTTTTAGTGGTGTATCTGCTGTAAATGCAGTTCCCATTACAGGAATATGGAAGGAATGTTGTTGTGTCATTATAAATCTCTTGTAAAATGGCTGTAAAGATACGAATAAGTAACTATTTACGATATTATTCCATATCTTTAACAACCAAGTGTATGGTATGTCTGCTTTTTTGTTCTAGTACTAATTCCTTATTTGTCAGTAGTTTCTCGTTGGAATCTTCATTATAATGACGAATTGTGTATAATGTAAGGTTTTCGTTAAAAAGGACTCCAAAATCTTCTTGCAAGCAATTTAATAATGGCGGAATTTTATGACTGTCGTAATCCACGCAAACAGAGAAACTTACTGCCGAATTTTGCATCATATTCACCCTTACTCCATACTTAGCAAAAATAGTAAAAATGGAACTTAAGTGTTCTTCCACAATAAAAGACAAGTTCTTATCAGAAACTGAAATAAGGATTTGATTTTCTTTTACAATATAGGATGGAATAAATGGCTCTACCAACTTATAATCGCCAATAATGGAACTCTCTTTTTTAGGATTAATAAAGGATTTCACTTCTAAAGGAATAGATTTTCTTTGCAATGGTTGAATGGTTTTTGGATGCATCACTTTTGCACCATAATAAGCCAATTCTATTGCTTCTTCAAAAGGTATTTTCATCAATTGCTCAGTATCCTTAAAAAATCTTGGATCGGCATTGAGCACCCCATCCACATCTTTCCAAATTATGACTTGCTTTACATCAAGAGCAAAAGCCAAAATGGCTGCTGTAAAATCCGAACCTTCCCGGCCCAATGTTGTAGTAAAATTCTCAGAAGTGCAGCCAATAAACCCTTGTGTAATTATTGGGAAATATGTGACTTTATCTTTACAAAAAGTGATGGTTTGCTTCCAATCTATTTCTGCATTTCTGTATTTGTTGTCGGTTCGAATAATATCCCTTGCATCCAACCAAGAATTTTCAAAACCATTTTCACTTAAATAAGCACTCATTATTTTGGTAGAAAGCATCTCGCCAATCGATACAATCTGATCATAATTAAAAGCAAAATCAGGGTTTGGCTCATCCTCCAACACCCACTCAATTTCAACAAACAGATTATTTACCTCATTATAAATAAAGTGACCCTCCTCAAATAATTCTCCCAACAAATGGGCATGAAAATCTTTTACTACTTTGAGTTTGGTTTCTGCTTTTCCATTTTTTTTCAAATAAGCCTCTGTTACGTCTTCCAACATATTAGTAACTTTCCCCATGGCGGAGAATACTATAATCAAACTCTCATCCGAATAATCATCTAATATTTCGGCTACGCGCTTTATGTTTTCTATGTCTTTTATGGAGGTTCCTCCAAACTTAAAGATTATTATCATTTCTGCATTTGAAATTTAAGGATACAAAGTAAAGAATTATTTTTTCAACTTATCTTTTAAAATTTCCGATATTTGCAGAAGATAAAAAGAAGATCGTCAATTATGAAAATTGCATTCTTAACTTCTGGCGGAATTGCACCATGCCTGTCCGCATCCATTGGTAGGTTAACTGAAAACTACTTGAATAATTATCCAAATGCCGAAATTATTGGCTATCTAAATGGTTATAAAGGTTTGCTTTTGGGCAACAGCATTTATTTTCCTAAAACACTAAAAGGGAAAACAGAACAATTTTATGCTTTTGGCGGCTCTCCTATTGGGAATAGTAGGGTAAAACTTAAAAATATAGAAGATTGTGTAAGTAAAGGATATGTAAAAGAAGGAGAAAATCCATTAGAAGTGGCGGCCAATCAGTTGGTAAAAGATGGAGTAACCATTTTACACACCATTGGAGGTGATGATACCAATACCACTGCTGCTGATTTATCCAACTATTTGAAAAAAAATAATTATGATTTAATGGTAGTCGGTTTACCTAAAACAGTGGACAATGATGTATCTCCTATTACCCAAACATTAGGGGCTTGGACGGCAGCCGAACAAGGCGCTATTTTCTTTGAAAATGTAGTAGGTGAAAACACAACATCTGACAGGCAACTCATCATTCATGAAGTAATGGGCAGGCATTGCGGATGGCTTACAGCAGCAACTGCTTTGGAATATCGCAAGCGATTGGGGGAAATGACATTCATTCCAGAGGTAGGAGTGGTAAAAGAAAAATGGGAGATTCATTCTGTTTTTCTTCCAGAAGAAGATATTGATTTTGATAAAGAGTGTGAGCGTCTTAATAAAATAATGGACCAATACGATTGCGTGAATGTGTTCTTATGTGAGGGTGCAGGATTAGAGACCATTGTAAAAGAAACAGAAAAAGCAGGAGAAGAAGTATTAAGAGATGCTTTCGGCCATGTAAGGTTGGACGATTTAAATCCAGGGCAGTGGTTTGCCAAGCAATTAGGAAAAAGATTAAAAGCCAATAAAGTTTTGGTGCAAAAAAGTGGTTATTTTGGGCGCTCGGCAAAAGCAAATCAACAAGATTTAGATTTAATTTTTGAAGTTGCTGATAAAGCAGTAGAAAGCGCAACAACTGGAATAAGCGGAGTAGTTGGCTGGGATGAAGAGGACAACAACAATCTTACATGCATTGCATTTGGCAGAATAAAAGGAGGAAAACCATTTGATACTTCACATGATTGGTATCGAAATATGATGCAAGAAATTCACGCCATAAAATAGTTCTTCTTGAAAGCACCACTACTCTCCTATTTTGGCCAGCCAAAAATTGCTGCAAAACTACAAAGTTGTATTGCTGACGAAAATTCCAAAATTTGGATAAAAGGTTTGATTGGTTCATCCTTTGCCTTGGCATCATCTGCAACTATTAAAGAAAGTAAAAGCCCACATCTTTTTATTTTTACTGATAAAGAAGAAGCCCAATATTTTGTAAATGAAGTAGAAGCCCTTTTGAACAATGAAGTATTTTTCTATCCAGCATCTTATCGCAGGGCTTATCAGTTTGAGCAAACGGACAATGCTAATATTTTATTAAGAGCTGAAGTACTCAACAAACTCAACAACAAAAGAAATCCTATTATTATTACCTATTCTGAGGCGCTTTCAGAAAAAGTGGTGAGCAGAAGAGACTTAAAACGGCAAACAATCACTATTAAAATTAGGGATTTGCATGAAATTGAGGAGTTAGAAAAACAATTATTAAGTCATCATTTTGAAAAGGTTGATTTTGTAATTGAGCCCGGACAATTTTCCATTAGAGGTGGGATTGTAGATGTATTTTCTTATGCAGATGAGCACCCCTACAGAATTGAGTTTTTTGATATTCAGGTAGAAAATATTCGCTCATTTGACATCAATACTCAACTATCGATTGATACAAAAAATAAAATCGATATTGTGCCCAATACGGAGGCCAAGAAAACAGATAGCAAGCATGTGAGTTTTCTGAATTACCTACCTAAAAATGCGGTGATTTGGGCAAAAGACATTGCATACAGCAAAGGTATTTTGGATGATTATTTTGCTAAGGCAGGACAGCATTATAAAGAGTTAGAATCAAGTGAAACTAAGCATCAAAAACCAGAGGAACTTTTTACTTCTGGAAGCAATTTTTGTGAGCAGTTAAGCTATTATACCATTATCGAACAAGGACATACTAACTTCTTTACTCCTAATCATAAATTAGAATGCAATACCCAAATTCTACCTGTTTTCAATAAGCAATTCGATTTATTAAAAGTCGACTTAATTGAGAATAATACAAAAGGAATAAAGAATTTAATCCTTTGTTCATCTGAGGAACAAGAAAAAAGATTTGATGCAATTTTTGAAAATTCAGAAGAAGAAATTCAGTATCAGTGCATCCATTTTTCTTTGCATCAAGGCTTTATTGATGACGATAATAAAATGGCCGTTTATACTGATCATCAACTCTTTGAGAGGCATCACCGATTTATTTCAAAAACCAAATTTAGCGACAAACAAGCCATCACCCTCAAGCAACTTACCAATTTACAAATTGATGATTTTGTATCGCATATTGACCATGGGATAGGACAATTTGCTGGGCTACACAAAATTGACAATAGCGGTAAAAAACAAGAAGTCATAAAACTAATATACAAAGACGGAGACATCCTTTATCTCAGTATTCACGCCTTGCATAAAATTGCAAAATTTTCAGCAAAGGAAGGACATCAACCCAAAATCCATCAGTTGGGAAGCCCTCAATGGTTAAAAACTAAAAACAAAACTAAGGCAAGAGTTAAACAAATTGCGTTCGATTTAATACAATTATACGCCAAACGAAAAACACAAAAAGGATTTGCTTTTTCTCCCGATACATATTTGCAATATGAATTGGAAGCTTCCTTTATGTATGAAGATACGCCCGACCAAAGCAAAGCCACTGAGGAGCTAAAAGAAGATATGGAAAAAGATACACCAATGGACAGGTTAGTCTGTGGTGATGTAGGTTTTGGGAAAACAGAAGTAGCAATAAGGGCTGCTTTCAAGGCTGTTGCTGACAGTAAACAAGTAGCGATACTAGTTCCCACCACCATTCTTGCTTTGCAACATTTTAAAACTTTCAGTAAAAGAATGAAAGATTTCCCCTGCAATATTGACTACATCAATAGATTCAAAACCACAAAAGAGCAAACCGAAACACTCAAAAAATTAGCAAATGGGGAAATTGACATCTTAATAGGAACACACAGAATTGTTGGCAAAGATGTGGTATTTAGAGATTTGGGATTGATGATAGTAGATGAAGAACAAAAATTTGGTGTCAATATAAAGGACAAACTCAAAACTCTGAGAACAACTGTTGATGCCCTTACTTTAAGCGCCACCCCGATTCCAAGAACACTTCAATTTTCTTTGCTTGGCGCAAGAGACATGTCTACTATCAACACTCCTCCACCTAACAGGCAAAGTATTGAAACCAGAATTATTGGGCTCAATCAAGATATTATTAGAGATGCCATTAGTTATGAAATGAGCAGAAACGGACAAGTATTCTTTGTGCATAATCGCATAGAAAATATTAAAGAAGTAACAGGATTTGTACAAAGATTGTGCCCAGATGCAAAAATAAGAACTGGACACGGACAAATGGAAGGTAATCAAATTGAACAGTTGATGGTTGACTTTATGGAAGGAGAATTTGATGTGCTTATTTCCACCACCATCATTGAAAATGGCGTTGATATTCCAAATGCAAATACCATGATAATAAATAATGCCCAGAACTTTGGACTGAGTGATTTGCATCAGATGAGAGGAAGAGTTGGGCGCTCCAACAAAAAAGCATTTTGCTATTTAATCAGTCCTCCAACACATCAAATTTCAGCAGAAGCAAAAATGCGACTTACCGCTTTGGAACAATTCTCCTATTTAGGAAGTGGTTTTAATATTGCAATGCGCGATTTGGATATAAGAGGTGCGGGCGATTTGCTTGGGGCTGACCAAAGTGGTTTTATTAATAACATTGGTTTTGAGATGTATAAAAAGATTTTGGATGAAGCCATTGAAGAGTTAAAACAGGAGAAATTTCAAGATTTATTTGAGGATGAAAAGGAGAAATTCTACATCAAAGATTGTGCTTTAGATACAGATTTGGAAGTTTTAATTCCGGATGATTATGTAAGTAATATTGAAGAGAGATTGAACCTTTATAAACAATTGAATAGTTTTAATAAGGAAGAAGAAATCACCTCTTTTAAAAATGAACTGAAAGATCGGTTTGGTAAAATCCCCAATACAGTTTATCAACTATTTGACGCCTTGCGTTTAAGATGGTTAGGTAAAAAAATTGGTTTTACAAGAATCATTCTCAAATCAGGAAAAATGAAAGCTTGTTTTACAGAAGATAAAACTTCTCCTTACTTTGAAAGTCATCAATTTTCAAAAGTATTGGATTATTTAAAAAACAACTTTCATACTACCCATATGAAAGAAAAAAATGAAAAATTATCTTTTGTAGTAAAGGGTATTTCACAGCTTGATAAAGCCATTAGTTTATGTAATAAAATTAATTGGAACGAATCGCTTCAACAGGATCTAACCGTGATGCCGAAAAGGCAGGAATAATACCACTTATCACACCAATAATTGCGGAAACGGAAAGCCCAAGAATAATATTTTGAGTTGTTAGAATCAAATTAAAATCGAGTATTTTTCCTGCAATAGAAGCCAAAGCCCAAACAATGGCTAAGCCAAAAACCCCACCTAATATGCATAAAAAGATTGATTCAAAAAGAAATTGAAGAAGAATAAAAATATTTTTTGCCCCCAATGCTTTTTGAATACCAATAATTTTAGTTCTTTCTTTTACAGAAACAAACATAATATTTGCAATACCGAAACCACCAACCAAAATGGAAAAGCCACCAATAATCCAACCGGCCATTCCAATTACACTAAACAACTCGTCCAATCCTTGTTTGATTAAACTTACCTCATTCATGGAAAAATTATCATCTTCCATAGGGCGAACCCTTCTTATAGTTCGCATAATTCCTCTAATTTCATTTTTTAATTCTTCATTACTCACCCCTTCAAGCGCACTTACCATGATTATAGGATTACTTCTTCTTTCGTTTATAAATCTTTTCGCAAACCAGTAGGAACACAAAATTGCATTGTCTTGCGAATCTCCTGTTATACTTTCTCCTTGCTTTTCAATAAGTCCAATTACTTTTGCATTTATCCCTGAAATCTTGATTGTTTCTCCAACAGGATTAAAATCGAAAAGAGCTTCTGCCACATTATGCCCAATTAAAACAAAGTTTTTTACAGAGTTCATTTCGCTTTGTGTGAAAAATCTTCCCTTTTCCATATTGAAAGATAAAATTTGAGGGAACTCATAAGTAATTCCGCTAATTTCTACATCTTCCAAAACATTATTTCCGTTTTTTACTGTTCTAAGACCTTCAAAAAGAAAAGCAACGGAATTTGATTTTAAACATCTTTCTTTTATTTGTTTAAACTCCTTAAAAGTAACTTTTGGTCTTTTAAAATATTTCCACCATTGGTATTCACCCGACCCACCCCATGGCCATTTTTGGATATACACCACATTCTCTCCTAAGGATTCAACGCTATCTCGCACACTTTTTTCCAACGCATCAACAATTGTAAAAACAGAGATTATAGCAACAATCCCTATGGTTACTCCCAATAAAGAAAGGAAGGTTCTTAAACGATTATTTACAATCGCTTGCCAAGCAAAATGCAGAGCTTCAATAAAAAGTCTGAAATACATAGCTAGTTTTAAAAAGTTCAAATTTACGCAAATTTTAAGAGGAGTTAACAATTGTGTAAAAGTTATTAACACTTCCGATATTTTGCATATTTATACTTGAATATTGAATAGTATTTGGGTAAAATTGCACCTAGAGATGACAGAAAATAAAATCATAAAAAATGCCCTTATTTCAGTTTTTCATAAAGATGGATTGGACAAAATTGCACAAAAATTAAGCCAGCTTGGGGTTCGTATTTTTTCAACAGGGGGGACACAAAAATTTATAGAAGATAAGGGACTTAGCGTAAAAAAAGTGGAAGATTTAACTTCTTACCCTTCCATATTAAGCGGTAGAGTAAAAACGCTTCACCCAAAAGTTTTTGGTGGCATTTTGGCAAGAAGAGAAGAGAAAAATGACCAGTTGCAATTGGCAGAATATGACATTCCAGAATTTGATTTAGTAATAGTGGACCTCTACCCTTTTGAAAAAACTATTGTATCTACTACTGATAAACAAGACATTATAGAAAAAATTGATATTGGTGGAATTTCACTAATTCGAGCAGCTGCCAAAAATTATAAGGATGTAGTTATTGTTTCAGAAATGAGTCAGTATGATGAATTATTAGAAATTTTGGAGCAAGGGAAAAGCACAACATTAGCGCAAAGAAAAAAGTTTGCTGCTGCTGCTTTTAATATTTCATCACATTATGATACTGCTATTTTTAATTATTTCAATGAAAATAATGATGATGTATTTAAACAAAGTATTCGGCAAAAAAAAGAATTGTGTTATGGAGAGAACCCACATCAGAAAGGAATATTTTTTGGAAAAATTGATGACTTTTTTGAGCAAAAAAACGGAAAAGAATTATCCTACAATAATCTTTTGGATGTAGATGCAGCCGTAAATTTGATAGGCGAATTTAATGAGTGCACCTTTGCAGTGCTAAAACACAACAATGCCTGTGGAGTTGCAACAAAAGAGAAGCTGATAGATGCTTGGAAAGAGGCATTGGCAGCTGATTCTGTTTCTGCTTTTGGTGGAGTACTGATTACAAACCGGGAAGTGGATGAAGAAACAGCAAATGAAATTAGTAAGTTATTTTTTGAGGTAATTATTGCCCCAGCATATAATAAAGATGCCATGCAAATTCTTTGCCAGAAGAAAAATAGAATTGTATTAGTTCAAAAAGAGATTACTTTGCCTAATATTCAGTTTCGTACTGCATTAAATGGGGCTCTGTATCAGGAGAAAGATGTAAAAACCGATAGCGTATCTGAGATGAAAACAGTAACAAATATTGCTCCGACAAATGAGCAAATATCTGATCTGGAATTTGCTTCCAAAGTATGCAAACACTCCAAATCGAACACCATTGTATTTGCGAAAAACAAACAATTATTGGCAAGTGGTCTTGGGCAAACATCAAGAGTAGATGCACTAAAACAAGCGGTGGAAAAAGCCAAAAACTTTGGCTTTGATCTAAATGGGGCTGTAATGGCATCTGATGCTTTCTTCCCCTTCTCTGATTGTGTGGAGCTGGCTAATAATGCTGGGATAAAAGCTATTATTCAACCAGGTGGATCTATAAAAGATCAGCTTTCCATTGATTATTGTAATGTAAATAACATGAGTATGGTGATGACAGGAGCAAGACATTTTAAACACTAAAAAATAAAACTATGGGCTTTTTTGATTTTTTGACAGAAGAAATAGCAATTGACCTTGGGACTGCTAATACGCTAATTATCCACCATGATAAGGTAGTGGTTGATGAGCCGTCAATTGTTGCAAGAGATATTCAAACCAATGAGATTGTCGCTATTGGAACAAGAGCGCAACAAATGCAAGGAAAAACACACAAAAAAATTGAAACTATTCGCCCATTAAAGGATGGGGTAATTGCAGATTTTCAGTCTTCAGAACAAATGATAAGAGGGTTTATAAAAATGATCCCAAGAAAAAGAACATTGTTTTCTCCTACACTTAAAATGGTGATTTGTATTCCCTCTGGCGTAACGGAAGTAGAAAAAAGAGCAGTTATAGATTCGGCCGAACATGCGGGGGCAAAAGAAGTTTTCTTAATTCATGAACCAATGGCAGCTGCAATTGGAATAGGAATTGATGTATTGGAGCCAAACGGAAATATGGTGATTGATATTGGGGGTGGCACAACTGAAATTGCGGTTATCTCCTTAGGAGGGATTGTTACCGAAAAATCAATCAGAATTGCCGGAGATGAATTTACTGATAATATTAAAAATTACATGAAAACAAGGCACAATATCGCTATTGGCGATACTACTTCTGAAAGGATAAAGATAAATGTGGGATCAGCACTTACCGAATTGGATGAGCCACCAGCTAATTATCCTGTTCATGGCAGAGATTTAATGACAGGAATACCAAAAGAAGTTGTAGTTACTTATAAAGAAATTGCTAGTGCAATGAACAACTCCATTAAGCAAATTGAAGAGGCAATAATGAGCGCACTTTTTCAAACACCACCTGAACTTTCGGCTGATATTTACAATACAGGATTGTATTTAACTGGCGGAGGATCAATGCTTAGAGGTCTTGATAAAAGAATATCTCAGAAAACTAAATTACCTGTTTATGTTGCGGAAGACCCACTAAGAGCTGTTGCTAGAGGAACAGGGATTGCCTTAAAGAATATTGAGAAGTTTCCATTTTTAATAAAATAATATTGGTTGATGTATGCACAACCTAATTCAGTTTGTAAAAAAATATCATTTCATACTTTTATTCCTTATTATTGAAGGGTTTTCT
>CAJWUS010000003.1 GCA_913047525.1 uncultured Flavobacteriales bacterium
ATTCATTCAATATTTTTCTAATGTCATGAATAAAACCCATATCTAACATTCTATCCGCTTCATCTAATACAAAATATCCTATATCATTTAAAGAGATAAAACCTTGTCCCATAAGGTCCAATAATCTACCAGGAGTTGCAATTAATACATCAACCCCATTATTAAGTGCATTGGTTTGGGTGCCTTGTTTAACTCCACCAAAAATTACAGTATTCTTTATGTTATTGTATTTTGAATAAGCAGTAAAATTCTCTCCAATTTGTATGGCTAATTCACGAGTTGGCGTAACTACCAAGGCTCTTACTTTTGTTTTATGATTATTGCTTTTTTCTTTTATCAGATGATGTAAAATAGGCAAAGCAAAAGCGGCTGTTTTTCCAGTTCCTGTTTGTGCGCTACCAAGTACGTCATTTTTTCTTAATAATAAGGGAATTGCTTGCTCTTGAATAGCGGTTGGAGTAGTATAATTTTGGTATTTAACCGCTTTTAGTAAAGTTGGGTGTAAGTTTAAATCTTCAAATCTCATAAGGGGATCCCTTTTGTGGAATTATTTTTTGCAAAGTTACTATAATAGATAAGAGTAGTGACTACTCCCCACAACCTTGTATATAGGTAATTTCAAAATCTACAACTTGTAAAGTGTCATTCTGCAAATTTCCTTGCATAATACACTCCATAGGAAAATACTCCATTTCACATACAGCTACATAAAGCTCAACTAATTCTTCTATATTTTCATTAGGGAAAGTAAGCCCCCATTCTCCCAAAGTGGTTTCATCTTTAAAAATATGCTGTTCTTCTCCATATATCCACCAGCCTGTATATTGTTTTGATTCTCGGGTTTTGTCTTGTTCTTTTGTGCTAAATTCACAAGCAGAAATCCCTAAAACTATAGTCAGTATAATTACACTCTTATTTACTAAATCTAACATCCTTTCTATTTATAGAAATTCATTTCATCAATATATCGCCATGCTTTTTCAGGCATCAGATACGATACATCTTTCTTTTGCTTTATTGAGTCGCGGATAAAAGAAGCGGAAATCTCCATTTGAGGAACGCCCTTTACTATATGAATATTTTCATGATTCCCACTTATTTCAATCCCTTGCCTAGGATATACATAAACAGAATAGTCAGCTAAAATCTGTTTGTAATTTTTCCACTTATGAAAATTCTGTAAATTATCTGCTCCCATAATTAGTGCATATTCATTTTCAGAATGCTCCTCTTTTAGTCTCACCAAAGTATCAATAGTATAGGAAGGTAGTGTCATTTTAAACTCAATATCTGAAACTTGTAATTTCGGATTGTCCTCTACTTCCATTCTAATAATCATCAATCTGTGATGCTGATCCAGTAAAGTTTGCTTTTGTTTCAGCGGGTTTTGAGGAGAAACTACAAAACAAACTTTTTCTAAATCAGTAAATTCTACCATATAAGAAGCTATGACTTTATGTCCAATATGCATGGGGTTAAATGAACCAAAAAACAATCCTATTTTCATCCAATATATGTTTGGATTAATTGTTTGGCTTCTTTACAAGATATATCAAAATCATCATTTAAAATCACTTTGTCAAATTCTTTACTTTTTACAATTTCTTTTTTTGCTTTTGTTAATCTTTTCTCTAAACTTTTTGCCGATTCTGATCCTCTTTTTTGCAATCTTTCTTTTAAGGTTCCAAGAGAAGGAGGCATAATAAAAATGGATAAACAATCACTTGGATATTGTTTTTTTATATTTAACCCTCCTACCACATCAACATCAAAAATTACTGTTTTTCCTTTTTCCCAAATTCCTTCTACTTCCGATTTTAAGGTTCCGTAATACTGATTCTCATAAACTTCTTCCCATTCTAAAAATGCATCTTCTGAAATTTTTCTTTTAAATCCTTCAACTCCTAAAAAATGATAATCTGTGCCATCTATTTCGTTTTCTCTTTTTGCTCTACTACAAGCTGAAACAGAAAAAGAAAGGCTCTCCATTTTCTCTAAAAGAAAATGAACTATGGAAGTTTTCCCTGCTCCTGATGGCGCCGATATAACAATGAATTTTCCCACTATAATATGTTAAACAGTTGTTCCTTAATTTTTTCCAATTCATCTTTCATTTGAACCACTATCTTTTGCATATCTGCATCTGATGACTTTGAACCAATCGTATTAATTTCCCTCCCCATTTCTTGTGCAATAAATCCTAATTTTTTACCATTTGGAGATTGTGTTTTCATGGTTTCGTTAAAATAAATCAGATGCGCATCTAATCTTACTTGTTCTTCAGTAATATCTTGTTTTTCTAAATAATAGATTAGCTCTTGTTCAAGCCTATTTTCATCAATATTTTTACTTTCAATTTCTGTTAGTTTTTCATTTAATGACTTTTTTATTTTCTCAATTCTATGCTTTGAAAAAGGAGCTATTTCACTTAAAAGAGAGGTTAAACTTTTTATTCTAGATGTTATATCATTCTCTAATTTCTTTCCTTCATCTAATCGGAATTGCAATAAATCTTTAATTGCTATTTCTACTCCTTTTGCAATGTGATTCCATTCATTTTTATTTGATTTTTCCTCTCCCTTTATCAATGCATTAGGTATTTTTAATAAAGTTGGAATAATATCAGATTTATTTAATCCTAACTCATAGAAACTTGTATTCCAAATGCTTGATTTTAAATTTAGATCTTCTTGTAATTTTAATATCTGCTTATGATAATCTTTAACAACTGCTGTATTTATAGTATAATCTGAAGAAGACCATGATTTTTCCCTCCAAATTAAAAGTTCAATTTTTCCTCTTTGTAATCTTTCTGAAAGCAACTTTCTAAGCCCAATTTCTTTATCTCTATATATAGATGACATCTTTACAGTTGTATCTATTTGCTTAGAGTTAAGTGATTTTACTTCAATAGTAAAATTTGCATTCTCTAGGTTGATTTCGGCTTTCCCATAGCCTGTCATAGATTGTATCATCTTATAAAATTTTTACAAATTTAGGAAAGTTTCTCTTTTCTATCCTTTAAGGAGCGAACACTTACCAAATAAACCCCAAAAAAGATAAGAATAGCTGCTATAATTTTTTGATTATCCAAGTTGTCTACTCCCCAAAAGATAGCAAAAAGTGTAGCAAAAATGGGTTGTAAATAAATGTAAATACTCACAGTAGTTGGACTTAATTGTTTTAAAGCTGATGAATTCAGTAAATAGGCGATAAAGGTAGTACAAACCACCACAAAAGCAATTTCCCAATAAATATTAGATGGAATAATTGCCCATTTTACATCTACTAAATTGCTAAATCCAAAAGGGATCACATATAAAAAGCCAAAGCCAAAAACATAAAACATTATAGTAATTGGATTGTATTTTTCTATCATTGGTTTTACAATCACCAAATATAAAGCATAACTAGATGCATTAATAAATACAAACAAATTTCCCGTTTGATAATTGGAGGAAAAGTCAATACTCCCTCCTTTTAGAATCAGCATAGATGCTCCGATTAACCCTAAAAAAATCCCAGTTCCTTTTCTAAAAGTGAATACTTCTTTTATAATTAGGAAAGAGAGAAGAATTACTAAAATTGGGCTGATCGTCATTACAATTGCAGCATTTATAGGGCTAGTTAAATTCAGTCCTTCAAAAAATAAGAGTTGATTAATAGCTACTCCAAAAACTCCACAAATGGCTAGGCGAAAAATATCTTTTCGTTCCACTTTTTCTTTTACAAATAAAAAATAGGGCAGTGCAAACAAGAGTAATGCGCCAATTACTCTTAATAAAATAAATCCGGAAGGTGCAATAAAATCAGGCATTACATCCTTTGCGAAAGTGTAATTGATCGCGTATATTAAATTTGCTATTAGTAACGCAATGTGTGCTAAAAGTATTTTATTCAACTTATTAATTTTCAACAAAAGTAAAATTAAATTCTGCAAATTTTAATAGATTTGCTTTGTATAAATCAAGATAAAATAAAGATGAAATTCGGAACAAAAACTATACATGCAGGCCAAGAGGCTGACCCAACTACTGGTGCAATCATGACACCAATCTATCAAACCTCAACTTATGCACAAGCTTCTCCTGGCGATCATAAAGGATATGAATATTCCAGAACTGGAAACCCAACAAGAAATGCTTTGGAACAAAATTTGGCTGCATTGGAGAATGGAAAATACGGACTTTGTTTTGGGAGTGGGCTTGGGGCAATTGATGCTATTATAAAATTATTATCTCCTGGGAATGAAGTGATTTCAACCAATGATTTATATGGAGGAACTTACCGAATCTTTACACAAATTTTTGAAAATTATGGTATTAAATTTCATTTTATTGGAATGGATGATGTAGATAAAATTGAGCCCTTAGTAAATGAAAATACTAAAATGATTTGGGCTGAAACCCCAACTAATCCTATGCTTAATATTATTGATATTGAGAGTTTGGGAAAGATTTCAAAAAAGCATAATTTAATTTTTGTGGTTGATAATACATTCGCTACTCCTTATTTACAAAGACCATTGGATTTAGGGGCTGATATTGTAATGCATTCACTAACTAAATATATGGGTGGACATTCTGATGTTGTAATGGGAGCAGCAATATGTAAAAATGATGATTTAGCAAAAAGATTGTATACTATTCAAAATTCATGTGGTGCTGTACCGGGACCAATGGATTCTTTCTTAGTCTTAAGAGGAATAAAAACTTTACATTTAAGGATGCTAAGGCATTGTGAAAATGGGAAAGTAATTGCAAACTTCCTTAAAGAACATCCAAAAGTTGGAGACGTATATTGGCCAGGGTTTGAGTCACACCCAAACCATAAAATTGCTAAAAAACAAATGGATGATTTTGGTGGCATGGTCTCCTTCAATATTAATGGAAATAAATTAGAAGATGCTGTAACAGTTGTGTCAAACACTCATTATTTTACACTTGCTGAAAGTTTAGGAGGAGTAGAATCTTTATGCGGACATCCTGCAAGTATGACTCATGCTGCAATTCCTAAACAGGAAAGAGAAAAAACAGGAGTAGTGGATTCTTTAATCCGATTAAGTGTAGGGATAGAAGATGTGGAAGATTTAGTAGCTGACCTAGAAAATGCTCTCAATAAATTATAATTGCAAAAAGTAGCACTAATAACGGGCACAAGTAGTGGTATTGGTAAGGCATTAGCTAAATTACTCCTTTCTGAAAATTATCTTGTTTTTGGATATTCTAGAACAAATCAAATTGAAAATAAGAACTTTACTTTTACTAAAATTGATTTGAGTAATATGGAAGAAGTACAAAAACTAAAATTCCCAAATATTGATGTTGCTTCTGATTTTTTACTTGTAAATAATGCTGCAACTATTGGAAGTATTTTGCCAATTCATAAAAAAACAAATGAAGAGATCTTAAGGGAGTATAATCTAAATATCATTAGTCCAACTCTTTTAAGTAGAAAATTCATTAACAACTATGCTAATAATAAACTACTTATCAATATTAGTTCTGGTGCTGCAAATAAAGCAATTGCTTCATGGAGTACCTATTGTGCAACAAAGTCTGGTCTGGATATGCTTACAGAGGTAATTCACAAAGAAAAACATGAGAATCTAAAAATATTTTCTATTCATCCAGGAGTAGTAAATACCAATATGCAAGAAGAAATTCGGAGATCTGATGCAAATTTCTTTCCTATAAAACAACAATTTATAGATTACTACAACAAAAATGAGCTTTTTTCGGTTGATTTTGTTGCACTCAAAATATTCCAAATAATAGTAAAAAATGAGGATTTGAATGAAATTATTCTAAATTTGAGGGATTTTGAATAAGTGCATCTAAAAAAGTGATAATTTCAGAGTGAATTTATCTTTATCTTTCTAATTATCAGTTATTTACACCATCTCGCTATTTTTAACAATAAAATGTTAAAAAGGGGATGTAATTTTTATCTTTATTTTTATCTTTATTATCTCTATCTATCTGATTTTTAAGTTTTTAAATGTCTATTTCTTTTAGTAATATTAATAAAGGACGAAAAAGAGCAAATAATAGAAAAATCTCACAAAAACAGCTCAACAAACGATATATCCTTTATGTTTGGGGTAGTATTAACCAAAAAATTTTTAATTATGGACAATGTATTTAAGTACTTTAATGGTTTTTTTAAAGGGTTGACTGGTCTTATTATGACTGTGTTGGGTCTTGGCGTTGCAGTTGAAATCCTTTTTGGAGGAGGCGCAATGTTTGGAATCACTGTTATTGACAATGTGATGAATATACTTAATAGTCTAGGAGGTTCTGGTTTTGCAGGACTTGTTGGAATTTGCGTTCTATTTGGACTATTACGTGGGTAGATTTTTAGTTAACTAAATAAAATAGCCCTACAATTGTAGGGCTATTTTATTTTAACAACAAATTTTGTTAACTCATAATTATAGTTTAAGTTTGGAAAATATTTAAAGCCACGAATTATGGAAAAGCTTTTTAAGCAAATTTTAGACATACTAAAAAAGGCAATTACACTTTCTCTTTATTTTCTTTGTTTAGGTATTGTTGTACAGCTTTTAATTGATGATAAAATTTTAGGATGGGATCCTGTTGGAAATATCCAAGATGCAGGGGGTTCTTTTATTGGTGTTATTGCACTAGTAGCAATGTATTCTCTATTTATTCAGAATAAGAAATAGATTTCTTTTTTAGTGCGCTTCTAACCAATTATTGCCAATTCCTAAATCGACAATAATAGGAACATCTAATTCTACCGCATTTTCCATATTTTGTTTTACCAAATCTTTAAGCAGATTTTCTTCATCTTTATGCATATCAAAAACTAGTTCGTCATGCACTTGTAGTAGCATTTTCGATTTTAAGTTTTGTTTTTCTATTTCTGATTGGACATCAATCATTGCTTTTTTGATAATATCAGCTGCTGATCCTTGAATTGGTGCATTTATTGCATTTCGTTCAGCCATTGCTCTGAGCATACCATTTCTAGAATTAATCTCCTTTAAATATCTCCTTCTACCTAGTATGGTTGCCACAAATTCATTCTCTCTTGCCTTTTCAATGGAAAAGTCCATATACTCCTTTATTTTTGGAAATTCCTTAAAATACCCATCAATTATTTGCTTGGCCTCTGTTCTGCTTACTCCAATATTTTGTGAGAGTCCAAATGCAGAAATGCCATAAATAATGCCAAAATTAACCGATTTCGCATTCGATCGCATACTTCTGTCTACCTCTAAAATAGACACTTTATATACCTTTGCAGCAGTTGCTGCATGAATATCCACTCCATCATTAAAGGCTTTTAGCATTCCTTCATCTTTACTCATTGAAGCCATAATTCTAAGTTCAATTTGTGAATAATCTGCAGATAATAGAGTGAAATTATCATCTCTTGGCACAAAGGCCTCTCTTGTTTTTCTACCTCTTACAGTTCTTATTGGTATGTTTTGCAAGTTAGGATTAATCGAACTCAATCTTCCAGTAGCTGCTACCGATTGATTAAAAGTAGTGTGTATCCTTTTTGTATTATGATTAATTAATTCTGGCAATACTATAATGTAAGTGGAGAGCAGTTTTTTGATTTCTCTATATTCCAGAATTTGCTCAATGATTGGATGCTTGTCTTTTAATTTTAAGAGCGTTTCTTCAGATGTAGAATACTGCCCTGATCTTGTTTTTTTAGCTTTTTCTACAAGCTTCATTTTTTCAAACAAAACTTCCCCTAATTGCTTTGGGGAGGCAATATTAAATTCTTCTCCAGATAATTTTATTATTTCCTTGCTGATTTTTTCTATTTCATTTAACAAGGTGATTGCGTAATCCGACAACATCTTGGCGTCAATTCGGAATCCTTGCATTTCCATTTTCACCAACACTTTTAAAAGAGGCATTTCAATTTCAGTAAACAATTTACTGATTTTTATTTCCTCCAATTGTTTGCTGAATATATGATATAATTGCCAAATGGCATCTACTTGCTGATTGGAAAAATTGGACAAATCTTCTTTATCTAAATTTGCTATTTTTTCCCTTAACTTACCCCTTCTTCTTAAATCCTCTAAATTACCAATACTGTAATGCAAATAATTTTCAGTAAGGATGCTTAAATCATGCCTCATATCAGGATGTAACAAATAGTGCGCAATTCCAACATCAAAAAGTTTAGCTTTTACATTGATATTGTTTTGAGTAAGTACTTTAATTTGAGACTTTAAATTATTTCCAATGAGCATTATTTGCTCCTTTTGCAATAAAGTTTGAAGTAGTGAGATTAATTCGTTTTCAGAAATAAAGATAAACTTTGCATTTTCTTTTTCACAGCAGAGGGATATTCCTAAAACTTTTGCGTCTAAAAAATCAGTAGAGCTGCAACAAAGTTGAATGGCAAATTTTTCATTCTTCCTAAAAGAAGTAACAAGTTCTTTTGCTTTTTCAAAATTTGTAATTGTTTTATAATTGTTTGGAATTGATTTTGACTTTTTTATTTCGCTTTCAACAGTTGTAAAAAGGTTCATTTGTCCACTTTTTTTTATTTCAGTTTTTTCTTCTTCTTTTGATGTCACTTCTTTTTCTTGATTATTCGATTTAGAAGCCAAAACTCTTGGTAATAATGCACGGAATTCCAACTCATCAAAAAGGGATTTTATAGCATCTTCATCTTTTTTCTCCACTCTTAAATCTTGCTCATAAAAATCAATAGGTACATCCGTAATTATAGTGACTAATTGTTTGGACTGTAAGCCAATTTCTTTGGCCGACTCTACCTTTTCTTTCATCTTCCCTTTTAGTTTATGCGTGTTTTCAAATAAGTCTTCCATACTTCCGAATTCTGCTATAAATTTCTGAGCTGTTTTTTTCCCAACTCCAGGAATCCCTGGAATGTTATCGGAAGTATCGCCCATCATTCCCAAAAAATCAATTACCTGATCTACCTTTTGAATTTCAAATTTCTCCAAAACTTCTGGTATGCCCAAAACTGTTGTTGGCTGCCACTTATTTCCTGGCCGATACATAAAAATATTTTCAGAAACTAATTGTGCAAAATCCTTATCGGAGGTCATCATATACACTTGAAACCCTTCTTGTTCTGCCTTTTTTGCTAAGGTGCCAATTACATCATCTGCTTCAAATCCATCTCTATACAATTTTGGAATATTCATGGCTTCCAATAATTTATCAATATAAGGCAATGCTTCACTTATTCCTTCTGGCATTGCTTCACGGTGAGCTTTGTATGCTGGAAAATCTATGTGTCTTTGGGTTGGCTTTTTTGTATCGAAAACCACTGCCAGATGAGTAGGATTCTGCTTGTTTATCACTTCAATAAGTGTATTTGTAAAACCAAAAATGGCAGATGTATTTAATCCTTTTGAGTTGATTCTTGGATTTTTTATAAATGCAAAATAGGCTCTATAAATAAGAGCAAAGGCATCTAATAAAAATAATTTTTTTGGATTACTCATATTAAGGTAAAAATACTCTTTTAGATTAATCTTAGCATTTCTGAGTGTTTTTTTTAAACGATTATGTATTTTTATCTTTTTTTATCAGAATAATTTATGAAAAACAAATGGCTTTTTAATGTGCTTAAAATTCCTCTACTATTTGTTACGCTAATGTGGATAGTAAAATTGATTGAGTTGTATTTTGGCATTACTTTTTATGCACATGGCGTTCTCCCACGGTCTATTTCCGGATTACAAGGAATCCTTTTTTCTCCCTTTATTCATCAGGATTTTAGTCATCTTTTAAATAATACTTACCCCCTTGTTATACTTGGAGGTATGCTCTTCTATTTTTATAAAAAATTAGGATTACAAATTTTTTTATGGCTTTTTTTTATTTCAGGAATTTGGCTTTGGGCAATTGGTCGTCCTAACTTTCATATTGGTGCAAGCGGAGTGGTTTATGCTTTAGCAAGTTTTATTTTTTTTAGTGGATTAATCAAAAGCCAAACCAAATTATCTGCCGCATCTCTTTTAGTGATTTTTCTGTATGGCTCCATGATTTGGGGTGTATTGCCCATTTATGATAGCGTGTCATGGGAGGGACATTTAGCAGGTCTGCTAGCTGGACTTTTAATGGCTGTTTTTTACAGAAAAGAAGGTCCTCAACCAAAAAAATACCAATGGGAAATTGAGGAAGAATTAGAGAGAGAAAGGCAAGAAAATAAAGATTTAAACATCCATTATTTCTATAAAGAAGAGGGTTGATTTTCTGCTTTAATCACCCCCCAATTAGATGTGTACCAAGCCCTTTCGTGAAAATAATATAAAAGCATTTTAGTAATCAATTCCCCTGAAATTATTTTAAGACCCGTAATTGGACTTCCAGTAAAAATCCATGAGAGTAAAAGAGTGTCTAAGGTTCCAATAAAGCGCCAGGAAATAGTTTTTGAAAAATGTCTTTTTCTATTTCGTGTTTTCCAATTGTATGAATACCAAGTTCTTTCATGGAAATAATACAAAATTGTTTTGGTGATAACTTCCGTAAAAGCAATCCAGCCACCAGTTTCAGGTGAACCAGAAAAAAAAGTAGCAAGAATAAATGTGTCTATAGAACCAACAATCCGCCAAGTAATTGTTTTTGCAATATGTCTTTTCCTTGATATCTTTGGCTTTCCCATGCCTTGAGTAGGAAGAGAATATATTTCCATATATTATTTTTTTGCAATTATAAACAATTTCTATAAAAACGTACTAAAAGTACAATATAAAGAATTCGATAAATCCTCCTAATAAAAATCCCAAATAAACTTGTTTAAGGTTATGTGCATTTTCATTAACCCTTGCAAATCCCACACATCCTGCACAAAAAATAAGTGCAATTATTAAATAAATATTACCTCCAAAAAGAGAATGAATAGCTAAAAAAGCCCCTAATATACCTCCAATACCAATCATGTGCAAGCTAATCTTCCAAAAGCTAGAAACAATAGCAGAAATGACTAAAATAAGCATAGCGCCAATTAAAAGATTTACAACCACAAAGTGAATATGTAGTGTCTCTAAAAACAGGAAAAGCAAATAATACCATCCCAATGCAAATAGTAAAGGCCCTCTTCTTTCCTCTTGATTTTCCATATAATAAGAGGAAACTACTCTGAGTTTTTTTAGAATATAAACACTTAAAATTGGAAGGAAAAAAGTAAATATACAAGTGTGTTTTAAGATTTGTTTTTTTTGTTCAATATCCATAAACTGAGAAAACAAAGGGATACACTGAAAAAGAAGCAATAGCGCATAAGTTGGCATTAAAATTGGATGGAAAGCAAAAGAAATCAGTTTTGAAAGTTTCATTATAAAGTTCTTCTTAATCTAGCAACAGGAATATGGAGTTGTTCTCTGTATTTCGCTACTGTTCTTCTAGCAATATGATATTCCTGTTTGCCTAAAAGTTCAGCTAATTTCTCGTCATTTAAGGGCTGTTTTTTATCTTCCGATTCTAATATCTCTTTCAATTTTTCTTTTATTTCTTTAGTAGAAATTACCGTTCCATCTTCTTTGTGGTATGCCTCTGAGAAAAGTTCTTTCAAAAGAAAAGTGCCAAATGAAGTTTCTACATATTTGCTATTACTAACTCTGGAAATGGTAGAAATATCCATACTTACTATTTGTGCAATATCCATCAATTTCATTGGTTTCAAATCTTTTTCATCACCACTAATAAAATAATCATGCTGAAAATTAATGATAGCAGACATCACATTGTGTAAAGTATTTTCTCTTTGCTTGATGGCATCAGCAAACCATATGGCTGATTCAATCTTTTGTTTTATAAAATCTTTTACCTGTTTATCCTTTGTTTCGGTAAGCATTTTTTCATAGCTTTTATTTACAAAAACTTGTCGGTTGTTGCTTTTGTTCAATTTCAAATTTAATTTTCCATCTATATAATTGATGCTGAAATCAGGCAAAATATAATTAGTCATTTCAGTGGAATTACTAAATACACTTCCCGGGTTAGGATTTAGTTTTTCAACCTCTAGATACACTTGTTTTAGTTGGGATTTATTGATCTCTGACTTACTAAAAATGGCATCAAAATTCTTTTTACTAAAGGAATCATAATAATTTTGTAGCACATCAATTGCTAACTGAATGCTTTTGGTTTTCTCTTTTGCTTTTAGCTGCAAAACAAGGCACTCTTGCATACTTTTTGCTCCTACTCCAAAGGGTTCAAGTGTTTGTATTTTTTGCAAAATCCTTTCCAATTCCTTCTCGCTTACCTCAATATCCTGGTTGAGCAATAGATCATTTTCTATTATATATAAATCCCTTGTTAAAAAACCATTATTATCCAAACAGCCAATAAGATACTGTGCTAAATCATATTCTTGCCCCTCTAAGTTTAGCAATAAAAGCTGCTTTAAAAGTGCTTCATATAAACTCTCCTCTTTATCAGGAATTGGCGGCGGAGAATAATCAGGATTATTTCTTTTGTAATATTGGTATTCCGTCAGAGAATCAGGTTCCTCTTCATCCACTATTTTCTCTTCCAAAGCAGGATTTTTTTCTAACTCTTCTTCAATTCTGCTTTCTAAGGATGTTAAAGAAGTTTGTAACAAACCCAAAAATTGTATTTGTTTAGGCGATAGTTTTAATAGCTGATTTTGCTGTAATCTTTGCTTGTTCATTTATTAAAATTCGGCATTCTGTGGAGTTCTTGGAAATGGAATTACATCTCTTATGTTTTTCATTCCTGTTACAAACATGATTAATCTCTCAAATCCTAATCCAAAACCAGAATGAACACAAGTCCCAAATTTCCGACTTTCCAAATACCACCAAAGTTCCTGCTTATCCACATCCATTTCATCCATTCTTTTTTTCAGAAGTTCTAGATTTTCCTCTCTTTGCGAACCACCAACAATTTCACCGATTAGTGGAAACAAAATATCCATTGCTCTTACGGTTTCTCCATCTTCATTTTGCTTCATATAAAAAGCTTTAATTCCTCTGGGATAATCGGAAATAATCACCGGTTTTTTGAATTTCTTTTCTACCAAATACCTTTCGTGCTCGGATTGCAAATCAGAACCAAATCCTTCAATAATATATTTGAATTTTTTCTTTTTGTTTGGTTTTGAATTTCTTAAAATATCAATAGCCTCTCTATAAGTTAATCGTTCAAAATCGTTTTCAATTACAAATTGTAACCTCTCTAAAAGCCCCATTTCCGAGCGTTCTTCTTTTTTCAAATTCTTTTCCTCTTCTGAAAGTCTGTTATCCAAAAACCTCAAATCATCTGCGCAATTTGTAATGCAATACTGAATACAATATTTCAAAAATTCCTCAGCCAAGTCCATATTTGCTTCTAAATCTGCAAAAGCAACTTCCGGCTCTATCATCCAAAATTCTGAAAGATGACGAGAAGTATTTGAGTTTTCTGCCCTAAAAGTAGGGCCGAATGTATACACTTGCCCTAGGCCCATTGCTGCCAATTCCGCTTCTAGCTGCCCTGAAACAGTAAGGTTGGTTTTGCTACCAAAAAAATCTTTATTATAGTCAATTTCTCCATTATCATTTTTTGGGAGATTCTTTAAATCAAAATTCGTGACTTGAAACATTTCACCAGCACCTTCCGCATCAGCTCCTGTTATAATTGGCGAGTGTAAATTAAAAAACCCTTTATCGTTAAAAAATTGATGCACAGCAAAAGTAAGTGCATGTCTTAACCTAAAAACAGCAGAAAAGGTATTTGTTCTGAAACGCAAATGCGCCTTTTCTCTTAAAAATTCTAAGGAATGTATTTTTGGTTGAAGTGGATAATCATTCGCATCCGCATGTCCTAAAATGGTAATTTTCTTTGCTCCAATCTCAATTTTTTGTCCACTGCCTTTACTTTCCACCACTATACCGACAACTTCAATACAAGCCCCTGTTGTAATTTGCTTTAATAGCTTTTCCTTAAAATGAATTGCCTCTGCTACAATTTGAATGTTATTAATTGTGGAACCATCATTAAGCGCAATGAAAGAAACATTTTTGCTTCCCCTGCACGAACGAACCCATCCTTTTATAAGAACGCCTTCTGTAATTTTTTTCTCTTTTAGCAAGTCTTTTATTTTAATCCTTTGCATTTATTAAATTTCTTTTGCCGCAAAGTTAATAAATTGGACTTTTCAAAAGAATAACATCAGCAAAAGAATAATATTTTTTATTCTAAGCTAAGAATTTAGATTCTCCATATTTGTGAAGATTTCCTATCTTTGCAAAGAAACAACCTTTATTATTTTAAAAATGACCCCGTACGTACAAGGACCATTACTTAGCAAAATTAATTGCCCTGCCGATTTACGGAAATTGAAAAAAAATCAGTTGCCTGAATTAAGCGAGCAGTTAAGACAATTTATTATTGATATTGTTTCAGAAAAAGGAGGGCATTTGGGCGCTAGTTTGGGGGTGGTGGAACTTAGCATTGCTCTACATTATATTTTTAATACACCTGAGGACCAATTGGTTTGGGATGTTGGGCATCAGGCTTATGGACATAAAATACTTACTGGCAGAAAAGATATTTTTCATACCAATAGAATTTATAAGGGCATTAGTGGTTTCCCAAAAAGGAGTGAAAGTGAGTATGATACTTTTGGAACTGGACATTCTTCTACTTCCATTTCGGCTGCACTAGGAATGGCACTTGCATCCAAGCAAAAAGGGGATGATAAAAAACAACATATTGCGGTAATTGGTGATGGCTCCATGACAGCAGGAATCGCTTTTGAGGCTTTAAATAATGCTGGGGCAGAACACTCTAATTTATTGGTTATCCTTAATGATAATTGCAGGTCAATTGATCCGGCAGTAGGGGCTCTAAAAGAATATTTGACTGATATTTCTACTTCACCAACTTACAATAGGGCAAAAAATAAAATTTGGCAGATTTTAGGAAAAATCAGTAAGTTTGGGCCAAATGCACAAAAGATAGCACAAAAAGTAGATGGAGCAGTAAAAACCACTTTGCTAGGAACAAGTAATTATTTTGAATCCTTAAATTTCAGGTATTTCGGCCCCATTGATGGGCATGATGTAAAGCATTTAACCAGTGTTTTAAAAGATTTAAAAGATATCCCCGGTCCTAAAATTTTACATTGTCTAACAAAAAAAGGGAAGGGATATAATCCGGCAGAAGAGGGCTGTGCAACCCAGTGGCATGCGCCTGGAATATTTCAAAAAGAAACAGGGAAAATAATAAAACAAAAGATAAAAAAAGATGCCCCTATAAAGTATCAGGATGTTTTTGGTAAAAGCATCATAGAACTGGCAAAAGAAAATGATAAAATTGTAGGGGTTACCCCTGCCATGTTATCGGGAAGTTCTTTGAATTTAATGATGAAGCAGATGCCTGAAAGAACTTTTGATGTAGGAATAGCGGAGCAGCATGCAGTTACTTTTTCAGCAGGATTGGCTACCCAAGGACTGATTCCTTTTTGTAATATTTATTCCTCTTTTATGCAAAGGGCTTATGACCAACTTATACATGATGTAGCATTGCAGAATTTGAATGTTGTTTTCTGCCTGGATAGAGGTGGTTTGGTGGGGGAAGATGGCGCTACCCATCATGGTGCTTACGATATCGCCTACCTTAGATGTATTCCAAATATGGTGGTTGCTGCCCCAATGAATGAACAGGAATTACGCAATATGATGTACACTGCACAACTGCCAAATAAAGGTCCTTTTTCTATCAGGTATCCAAGAGGAAATGGTGTTATGGAAAATTGGCAAACCCCATTTAAAGAATTAGAAATTGGAAAAGGACAAATGGTAAATGAAGGAACTGAAATAGCAATTCTTAGCATTGGACATGTTGGAAATTTTGCAATAAATGCAGTAGAAGATTTCAAAAAAATGGGGCTAAGTATTGCCCATTATGATATGCGTTTTGTAAAACCATTGGATGAGAGCTTACTACATACTATTTTCCAAAAATTTGATAAAGTAATTACCGTGGAAGATGCTTGCTTGCAAGGTGGTTTTGGATCAACAGTATTGGAATTTATGGCCGATAACAACTACAATGCAGAAATCGTTCGATTGGGCATACCGGATGAATTTATAAACCATGGCACACAAGAAGAATTAAGAAATGAGTGTGGTTATGATAAACAGGCCATTGTATCGGCAGTAGAAAAACTAACAGTAAGGGGAAAAGTGCCACAAGCGATTTAACTACAACTCAAAATCTTCCATAAATTTAGTGGTATACTTTCCTGCTCGGAAATTCTCATCTTTCATCAGTGCTTGATGAAATGGAATGGTTGTTTTTACCCCTTCAATAATAAATTCTTCCAAAGCCCTCTCCATTTTTGCAATGGCTTCTTCCCTTGTTTGGGCAACAGCAATCAGTTTTACAATCATGGAATCGTAATAAGATGGTATTATATAATTAGCATATACATGGGTGTCTATTCGTATGCCGTGCCCCCCAGAAGTATGAAAATTAGTTACTCTTCCAGGGCTTGGTCGGAAATCATTATAAGGGTCTTCTGCATTTATTCTGCATTCAATAGCATGAAGTTGAGGTTCGTAATTTTTCCCTGAAATAGGAATGCCAACAGCCACCTTTATTTGCTCGCGTACCAAATCGTAATTGATTACCTCTTCTGTAATGGGATGCTCCACTTGAATACGCGTATTCATTTCCATAAAGTAAAAATTTCTGTGCTTATCTACTAAAAATTCTACTGTTCCTACCCCTTCATATTTTACTGCCTCAGCCGCTTTTATAGCAGCTTCTCCCATTTCTTTTCTCAATTTTTTAGTCATAAAAGGAGATGGGGTTTCTTCCATTAATTTTTGATGTCTTCTTTGAATAGAACAATCTCTTTCCGAAAGATGACATGCTTTTCCTGTGCTATCACCAATTATTTGAATTTCAATATGCCTTGGGTCTTCAATGAATTTTTCCATGTACATGCCATCATTCCCAAAAGCAGCTTTCGACTCTTGCCTTGCACTATTCCAGGCATCAAGTAAATTTTCTTCTTCCCAAACCAATCGCATTCCTTTTCCACCACCACCTGCGGTTGCTTTTAGCATTACTGGATAAGTGATTTCTTTTGCTAATTTTTTACAGCTTTCGAAATTTTTAATAAGTCCTTTTGATCCAGGGATTGTAGGAACTCCTGCTTTTTTCATGGTCTCTTTGGCAGACGCTTTATCTCCCATGTTTTTAATCATACGTGGAGATGCTCCAATAAATTTGATGCCATTTTCAGCACAAATTTTGGAAAAATTAGCATTCTCAGCCAAAAAACCATAACCAGGATGGATGGCATCTGCATTAGTGATTTCTGCAGCGGCAATAATATTTGGAATCTTTAAATAGGATTCTGCACTTGGGGCAGGCCCAACACAAACTGCCTCATCCGCAAAACGAACATGCAAACTATCGGCATCCGCTTTGGAGTAAACCACAACCGTTTTTATACCCATTTCCTTACAGGTTCTGATAACCCTCAATGCAATCTCGCCTCTATTGGCAATTAATATCTTTTTAAACATTTTATTTTAGAATTTATTAGAGGAAATTTAGGAAGGATCAACCAAGAAAAGTGGCTGATCGAACTCAACAGGCGTATTGTCATCCACTAAAACTTTTACAATTTTGCCAGATATTTCTGACTCTATTTCATTAAAAAGTTTCATGGCTTCAATAATGCAAATTGCATCCCCCTCTTTTATTTCATCCCCTACATTTACAAAAGCATCTTTATCTGGTTCGGAACTTCTGTAAAAAGTGCCAATCATAGAAGCTTTTATAGTTACATAATTAGAATCGTCTTCCTGTGTTTTGGCTACTATGTTTTCAGGTTCGGATGCAACAGGAGCAGGAGTAGTTACTACTGCTTGAACCGGAGCTTGTTGAATAACTGTAATGGGCTCCTCTTTTTCTCCTCTTCTTTTCTTTGCAGGAGATTTGATTGAAATTTTTACGCCTTCAAATTCCAAATCTACTTCTGTAGCTCCTGATTTTGCAACAAACTTTATTAATTCTTGAATGTCTTCTAAAGTCATTTTTTTCATTTTTTCTCTATTTAAAATACAAAAGTAATTATTTATTTGAATCGTATGCCCATTTCAGATACATAGAACCCCAAGTAAATCCTCCTCCAAAAGCAGCTAAAATAATATTGTCCCCTTTATTTAGCTGATTTTCCCATTCCCAAAGGCATAAAGGAATAGTCCCATTAGTTGTATTGCCATATTTTTGGATATTGAGCATTACCTTATCATCCCCAACGCCCATTCTTCTGGCTGTTGCATCAATAATTCTTTTGTTCGCCTGATGAGGAACAAGCCAAGCTACATCATCTGCCGATAAATTGTTTTTCTTCATTATCTCCTCCGACACATCTGCCATAGATTTTACTGCAGCTTTAAAAACTGGCTTCCCATCCTGGAAAATAAAATGCTCACGAGCATCAACTGTTTCATGAGTAGATGGTTTTGCCGATCCTCCTGCTTTCATGTGTAGAAACTCCCTTCCTGAACCATCACTTCTTAAAATGGCATCTTGTATTCCTAAGCCATCTTCTGATGGTTCCAACATTACTGCACCTGCACCATCTCCGAAAATAATACAGGTTGCCCTGTCGGTATAATCAACAATAGATGACATTTTATCAGCTCCCACAACAATTACTTTTTTGTAAGTGCCAGTTTCAATAAATTTGGATGCGGTGGAAAGCGCATATAAAAACCCCGAACAAGCTGCCATCAAATCGTAAGCAAAAGCATTTTTTGCTCCTACTTTATCGGCAATTATACAAGCAGTTGATGGAAAAATCATGTCAGGGGTTGCAGTTGCACAAATAATTAAATCTACATCCTCAGCAGCAATATTTAGTTTTGCTAAAAGTCCTTTTATAGCCCCTGCTCCCAAATCAGATGATCCTTTTCCTTCTCCTTTTAAAATCCTTCTTTCCTTCACTCCTGTTCTGCTTACAATCCATTTATCATTGGTGTCCACCATGGTTTCCAACTCCTTATTAGTTAAAATATAATCAGGAACATAGCCCTGGACTCCTGTTATGGCTGCTCTTTTTTTTGTCATTAGCTTAATGTTTCTTTTACTTTATCAATAAGGTTTGCTTCCACTACATCTTTGGTTAAAATAATCATATTTTTTATCGCAATCTCGTTTGAAATTCCATGCCCAATAATAACGGATTTATTTAATCCTAAAATAGGTGTTCCTCCATAATTTTCGTAATTGAATCGCTTGAAATAATCGTCTTCTATTCCTCTTTTAGTAATTAAATTGTAAAAAGCCTCTGCTTCTTTAAGCACAATATTCCCCGTAAAACCGTCACAAACAATCACATCTGTTTGGGAATCAAATATATCTCTTCCTTCTATATTTCCTGTAAAATTGAAATCAGAATTATTTTCCATCATCTGATAAGTGGCTTTGGTAAGTAGGTTTCCTTTTGTTTTTTCCTCTCCCAAATTTAGTAACCCCACTTTTGGGTTTTTTATCTCACAAACATACTTGGAAAACAATGAGCCCAAAATACCAAACTGATACAATACATCTGGTTTGCAATCTGCATTTGCTCCAACATCTAAAAGAACCGTTACGCCACCATCTTCCCTAGGAATAAGAGTTGAGATAGCAGGCCTTAAAATACCCGTAATTGCTTTTACAGAATAAAAACTACCAACAAACATAGCGCCAGTATTTCCGGCAGACGCAAAGCCATCTATTTCTCCTTTTGCTAAGTATGCAAATCCCTTAGAGATAGAAGAATCTGGTTTGGTTTTAAATGCTTTTGTGGGGTGCTCTCCCATTTCAATAATATCAGAGCAGTCTACAATTGTAAATTTATCGACACTTAGT
The DNA here is from genome assembly GCA_913047525.1 of uncultured Flavobacteriales bacterium. Next base: position 19,857 of record CAJWUS010000003.1, read on the forward strand.
TGATGCTTTTTTAGTTCAGAAAGAATCTCGACTTCTCTACCAAACAAAGCAATTTCTGTATCAACAGGGAGTTCCTTTAGAGCAAGAATTGCTCCGTGAATGGTTTTTTTGGGAGCATAATCTCCCCCCATTATATCGACTCCAATCCTCATTATTGGAAATATTGTAGTTTTATCATAAAGGGGCTAAAACTACAAAATTATTGGATTTTATACTGTTGCTTGTTGGGTAATAGCTTGCTTACCTCTATAATGCCCACATTCTTCACAAACTCTATGGTATAATACCGGAGTTGCGCAATTAGGACAACTATACATTGTGGAAGCAGAAGCTTTATAGTGTGTTCTTCTTTTATCTCTTCTTTGCTTTGATATTTTCCTCTTTGGATGTGCCATTTTATTTTGTTTTTACTTTTAATTTATTTAATATTTCCCATCTAGGGTCAATCTCTTGCTTTTTATTTGTAGCATATTTTTCCATCAATTCAAGCATTTCTTTATCACATTCTCCTTCCTCACTCTTGTTGTGTGCTCTTTTGCTTGGAATAGCAAGGTTTATCATCTCAAAAATTAATTGGTTGATAATAAGTTGATGCTGATTTGTCAATACATAAATCACTTCATCTGTGCTTTCCATCTCCTTCTCGCTCTCTTTAATTACAAAATTTGAAATTATTGAAATTGGCCATTCTAATTTTCTGGCGCAATTATCACACAACAAATTTGTAATAATACCCTCAATATTTATCGTTAGTTTTCTGTCTAAACCCCTTATTACAACTAGGGTGTTTACGATAAAATTTCCTGTTTTTACATCCGAGTACTCATATGCCTGAAAGAACTTATCCTTTATTTCAAACTCTTGCCAATGCTCCCCTTCTTTTAGCCCCGCTATTCTTATCCAATGTTTAGGCATTTTCTTGTTTTTAAAAGGGTAGCAAAGATAGTCTTTTTTTTATTAAAGTTTAAAGCTCCTGTTTTTATTTGGGGCTTAACTTCAAAAGCGGATTAGATGTAAGCGCTTTATATTCTTCTCTTTTTCTGTAAATCTCGCATGCCATATACACCGCATTTCTGAACGATTTTTCATTTGCACAATTTTTACCAGCAATATCGTAAGCCGTTCCATGAACGGGAGAAGTTCTTACAATGGAAAGTCCGGCAGTATAATTCACCCCTTCTGAAAAAGAAAGGGTTTTAAATGGTATTAGCCCTTGATCGTGATACATGGTCAAGACGCCATCAAAATTTTGTAAAATTTCTTTGGTGAAAAAACTATCAGCAGAATACGGCCCAAAAGCCAAAATATCTTTCTGTTTTGCCTTTTTGATAGCTGGCAAAATAATTTCTTTTTCTTCTGTTCCTAGCATGCCGTCTTCCCCAGCATGAGGGTTTAATCCAATTACTGCAATCTTTGGTTTTGAAATGCCAAAATCTTGAATTAAGGTTTTTGACAACTGCTCTATTTTAGATAATATCTTTTTTTCTGATAAAGAATTGGCTACTTCTGAAAGTGGAATATGTCCTGTAACAAATGCGATTCGCATCACATCAGATAGCATTATCATTAAAGGGTTTCCATCAAATTGTTGCCCTAAATATTCGGTATGCCCAATAAATGCACTTTGGGTTTTCTGAATATTTGTTTTACTAATAGGAGCCGTTACCAAAACATTCACCTCCTTATTTTTTAGAGCATCTGTTACTTTCTCTAAGGACTTAAAAGCATACTTCCCAGCAGTTTCTGAGGGCTCCCCAAATTTGATTTCAACTTCTTCATTCCAACAATTTAGCAGATTTGCTCTTTTAATATTTATATCTTTTATCTTGTTTATGATGTTAAAGCTAAAATCTTTTATTTCTAATGCTTTTCGGTGATAGGAAGATGTTTTCGCCCCACCAAAAATAATAGGAGTATAGAGTTCCATCACCCTATTATCTAAAAAAGTTTTGATGATAACTTCCATCCCAATTCCATTCAAATCTCCAACAGAAATACCAACTTTAATTTTTGCCATTACACTCTGTTTTTTATGAAATGATATAACAATCTTACACCCATTCCTGTGGCACCTTTTCCTCTATACCCATATTTTGCTTTCACAAAAGTTGACCCTGCAATATCCAGATGTATCCAAGGGTAATCGGCAAAATGAGCCAAAAACTTACCAGCAGTAATTGCTCCGCCAAAAGGCCCTCCTAAATTTTTAATATCGGCAACATCCGATTTTATCAATTCATCATAATCGGACCAAAAAGGCATTTCAGCCAAGCGTTCATGGGTTTCTTCCCCAATTTTTTTCAAAGTAGCATGTTCCTTCTCAGCCCCTTCATGCATACTTACAATTCCAAAATGACCAATTGCAGCAGCAGCCGCACCTGTTAAGGTTGCTAAATCAATTACCAATTCTGGCTTGTATTTTTTTGCAAAACTCAGGGCGTCCGCCAAAACTAATCTTCCTTCTGCATCTGTATTTAATACCTCAACTGATGTGCCATCATGCATGTAAATGACATCCCCAGGGGCATAGGCATTCCCAGATGGACGATTGTCAGTTGCCGGAACTAATGCAATTACATGAACAGGGATTTTATTAGCAGCAATGGCATGCATTGCCCCAATTACAGTCCCAGCTCCACCCATATCTACTTTCATCATATCCATAGAATTGGCAGTTGGTTTTAAGCTCAAACCTCCCGTATCATACACAATTCCTTTTCCTACCAAAACAATAGGTTTTTTGTTTGTAGCCTTTTTTGGTTTCCACTCCATAATGGAGAAAGTGGGATCATCAATACTTCCTTTATTTACCGCCAAAAGCCCTCCCATTTTCAAAGATTCTATTTTCTTTTTATTTAAAATAGTTGTTTTAAACCCACTATTTTTTCCAGCTTTTTTTGCCGACTCTGCTAAATCTTTTGCTGTTAAATGAGAAAAAGGTTCATTTACTAAATCCCTTGTTAAATAAACGGAATCAATAATGTTTTGCAATTCATCAATATCTTTTTTATTTGCATTTTTACATAAATAAATAGTTTCTAATTTATTTAGGGTTGCCTCTGTTTTGTATGTTGTAAAAGTATAATTGGCTAATGCCATTCCCTCAGTTATTACCAAAACTTCCCTCTGATTTCCTTTTATATCCACAATAAGTACGGACTTTTTATCTTTTAAATTTCCTTGTAATTGGTCGCCAAGCATTCTGCAATTTTCTTGGTGTTGCTTGGTATCTTTCTCTTTTTTTGGGTTTACAACAAAAATTATTCTACTGTACTGATTTATTGCAATAATTTCCTTCTTTTCTTTCTGCTGTTTTTCGATAAAACCAAGTTCTGATTTGCTGAAATCAAAGCTTTTTAAATTGCTTTTTTTATCACATATCAGAATTAAGTTATCTTTATCAGAGATTGTTGTTTTCTTTTTGATTAGCGTCTTCATATAAATTGTGTAATTTTGAAGTCGCAAAACTAATGATTTTTATGGAGAGTAAGCAATTGATAGCAAAGGCATTAAAAAAAGACTTCTTAACGGCAGAGGAAGGACAGTTTTTATTTGAGAATCTGCCAACCACAGAGTTGATGGGTGTAGCAAATAAATTAAGGCAAATACAAGTGTCTGGGAATATAGTAACATGGCAGATTGATAGGAATGTGAATACTACAAATGCATGTACTGCAAATTGTAAGTTTTGTAACTTTTTTCGACATCCTAAGCATGAAGAAGTATATGTTACAGATATTGAAACTTATAAAACAAAAATCGCTGAAACCATTGAATATGGTGGTGATCAATTGTTATTGCAAGGAGGACATCATCCAGATTTAGGATTAGAATATTACACTAAACTCTTCAAGGAGTTAAAAACATTATTTCCTAATGTAAGGCTGCATGCACTTGGACCGCCAGAAGTAGCGCATATATGTAAAATAGGAGGACATACTCACCTTAAAGTGCTTACTGCACTTAAAGAAGCAGGAATGGATAGTATGCCAGGGGCTGGAGCAGAAATTTTGAGTGATAGAGTAAGAAGACTTATTTCCAAAGGAAAATGCACTGGACAAGAATGGTTAGATATTATGAAAGTCGCTCATCAAATAGGTTTAACCACCTCTGCCACCATGATGTTCGGACATATTGAAACCCTAGAAGAACGTTTTGATCATTTGGTTAGAATTAGGGAAGTGCAAGCCCAAAAACCAGAAGGAGAAAATGGTTTTTTGGCATTTATTCCCTGGCCATTTATGGATGATGGAACGCTTTTGCAAAGGGTAAAAGGTGTCAACAATGAAACTTCTGCTGATGAGTATATCCGAATGATTGCTATTTGCAGAATTATGCTTCCGAATATTAAAAATATTCAGACTTCATGGCTTACCGTTGGAGCGGATACTGCTCAACTTACTTTGCATGGAGGCTCAAATGATATGGGGTCTATCATGTTGGAAGAAAATGTGGTTTCTGCAGCAGGTGCTCCCCACCGTTTTACATCTGAAAGTATAGTACAGTGTATAAAAAAAGCTGGTTTTACTCCTCAATTACGAAACCAAAAATATGAATATAGGCGTAACCCTAAAAAAATGGAAGTGCAAGAAATTGATTATTAATGCTAAAAAAAGTTTATATATTGTTTTTTATATTGTTTTTCCCCTTGCAAATGATGGCAACACACAATAGGGCTGGCGAGATAACATACAAACAAATAGGGCCATTAACTTTTGAAATAACACTCATAACTTTTACCGACCCCACCACACTTGCCCATCAGCAAAGAACAGAATTATACTTTATATTTTCAGATAATACACAAGATACTTTCCCTAGAATTTCTGAAACATTAGCAGGAATTAATATCTCAAAAAACGAATATTCTGGAGTGCATACTTTTCCGGCAGTAGGTACTTATATTATTGCTATGGAAGATCCTAACAGAAATGCAGGGGTTGCAAATATTCCAAACTCGGTGGATGTTTCTTTTTATTTAGAAAGTATTTTGATGATAAATCCGCTAATTGGAAATAATAGTTCGCCTATTTTGCTCCATTCCCCAATTGATAAAGCGGTGGTGGGCATTCCTTTTATTCATAATCCTTCTGCACACGATTCTGATGGAGATAGTTTAAGTTATGCTTTAATTTCTTGTAAAGGAGAAAACGGAAATAATCTTGTGGGTTATCAATTCCCAGACGCTTCTAATAGTTTGACCATAGATGCAAGCGGAAATCTGATATGGGATAGCCCCACAATGGTGGGCGAATATAATATTGCAATTCTGATTGAAGAGTGGCGAAATGGAGTGAAAGTTGGAAGTATAGTTCGAGATATGCAAATTACTGTTGCACCCAATACCATTAATAACCATCCACCTAAAATTCAGGTGCAAAATAATTTTTGTGTAGTTGCTGGCGATAGTTTAAATATCCCAATTTTAGCATGGGATGAGGATAGTATTTTTACCGATAATTTTGGAAATTACTATTGGGGAAGTAGCGCTATTCCATTTGGCAGCACCATTGTAGATACTGCTTTTCAAAAAATTAAATTATCAGGAACTTCAGGCCTTTTTGCTTTTTCGGAAATTGTAGACACACAAAGTATTTCCTCTAATTTGACCATACCAACCTTTTGTGCAGATGTACGAAAAAGCCCTTATGGGTTGGTGCTGAAAGTAAAGGAACAATCCCATTCGGCTGTGGCACTTTCTACTATGCAATCAGTGGAGATAAAAATTATTGCTCCAAAAATAGAGAATGTAAAAGTGGATAGCGTGATGCAAATACAAAAAGCCATTGCTATTTCTTGGAACGAAAGTATTTGCAGCAATGCGACTTCCTACTTAGTTTACCGAAAACAGGCGACAAGCAATTTGGCTTTGGATAGTTGCACAACAGGCATACCCAATGGAAGTGGATTTTCAAAAATCGGAGAAATAATCGGGCTTAACAACACCTTATTTGTAGATGATAATAATGGGGAAGGTCTTGGTGAAGGAGTGAATTATTGTTATCGAATTGTAGCAAAATTTGTAGATGGAGCAGAAAGTATTATATCAGAAGAGGCATGTGCAGAACTTTTGAATTTTAGTCCACTAATTACCAATGTGAGTGTAAACCATCCGGATTTGGTAAATGCAATGTATGTGGCTTGGAGCAAACCAAAAGATGGAACTTTTTCTACTAATTCCTTTTACGAACTTTCTCGCTCAGAAGATGGGCAGAATTTCAATTCTATTTATACTTCAATTGGTATAAATGACACTACTTATTTTGATGTTGGAATCTCGGCAAACGACAAGCAATATTTTTATAAAATTCAGCTTTTTGATGGAAGTTTGGTAGGAAAAAGTTTAGCAACATCCCATTGGCTTACCCTTAGCCCACAGGACAATGCAATAGTGCTAAATTTAGAAAGTAATACGCCTTGGGAAGATACTGCTTTTGTTGTTTTTAGGAAAAATCCAAATGCTATCGTCTTTGATTCTATCGCCACAACAACAGATAATTTTTATTTGGACAAGGGACTAAAAAATGGAGAAATGTATTGTTATTTTGTGAAAACAATCGGCAGATATTCTGGCACAAAAACCATTAGTCCACTTATCAATTTAAGTAATAATTTGTGCAGTTCTCCGATTGATAGCGCCTCTCCTTGCCCTCCTGAAATTACTATTGTAGAGGATTGTAAAAACAGCCAACTGCATTTTTATTTTGAGAGTGATAGTGTCTGTTTGGAGGATACAGAAATTTATACTATTTATCTATTAAATGGGAACGATAAAAAGTTTATTGCTACAATGGATAGCACTTATTATTTTTATGAAAATTTGAACTCTATTGCTGGCTGTTATGTAGTTACGGCAACTGATTCTTTCGGTAATGAAAGTGTAATTAGCAACCAAATTTGTGCTGAAAATTGCCCAGAATATAAGTTGCCAAATGTTTTTTCGCCAAATAAGGATAATGTGAATGACCTTTTCGTGCCGATAAAAAACAAGCATATTGAAAGTGTGGATATGAAAATATTTAACCGTTGGGGGCAAGAGGTTTTTCAAACTAATGAGGTGAAAATAAATTGGAATGGAAGAAAAAGAGGTGAAAAGGGCGATTGCAGTGAAGGGGTTTATTTTTATGTTTGCACTATTAATGAATTAAAATTAAATAGAACTTCTTCCTATAAATTAAAAGGAATAGTGATTTTGATAAGGGGAAATACAAAAAAAGTACAGTAAATGTTTACAGGAATAATTGAGCAAATAGCTGAGGTTGTTAAAGTTGAAGATGAAGGGAGTAATCTAAATATTACCTTAAAATCAAACATTACAAAAGAGTTGAAAATTGATCAATCTGTGGCGCATAATGGGGTTTGTTTAACAGTAGTTGATATTAATGGCAATAACTATATGGTAACTGCCATTAAGGAAACGTTAGATAAATCAAACCTTGGACTTTTGAATGTAGGAAGTAAAGTAAACATGGAAAGGTGCATGAAATTAGGTGATAGATTGGACGGACATATGGTACAAGGTCATGTGGATCAAACTGCAAAATGCACTGAAATTAAAGAAGAGAAAGGTTCTTATGTGTTTACTTTTAAGCACAAGGAATCCGATAATATGACGGTGGAAAAAGGTTCAGTTTGTGTAAATGGGGTAAGTTTGACAGTTGTTAATTCCAAAGATACTTCTTTTTCAGTAGCTTTAATTCCTTATACTTTTGAGCATACTAATTTCCTCACATTTGAAGTAGGAATGGTAGTGAATATTGAGTATGATATTTTAGGGAAATATATTTCAAAACAATTTATGAGAGATTTATAAAGTAGAGAAGTTCAAGTCCTCTCATCCTGACTTTTTTCATACTTTAGCATTATGAAAAAACTACTAATAATATTATTTTGCTTGCCAATTATTGGATATGGACAAATTAATGTTGGAAATGATCAAACTATATGCTTAAATGATACAGCAGAGGTAATTGCATCATTACAAGGAGGAAGTCAAGGTGCTGGTATGGATACTGTAATATGTGGAGTTCATGCTTCAAATTTTACATCAACTCTTACTAGAGGGTTTCATTTTCAGGCTCAATCTTCATTTATTATTACTGGCTTAATGTGTGCTACTGAAAATTCAGGCC
>CAJWUS010000004.1 GCA_913047525.1 uncultured Flavobacteriales bacterium
ACTTCTACTATGACGGCATATGGCAATCCTGGAAATGTTATTGATATTTTTGGAGAACTCATTAATACGAGTAATGATGGAGTGCGAGTGAATATTCAAAGAATTATAAATAATTTACCATCTAATACATGGGAGAGCTCTATGTGTGTTACTTCTTGCCTTCCTTCAAGTCAAGATACAACTTCAGCCATAATAGCTGCTAATGATACTATAGATTTTTCATTTCATTTTTTTACTGATCCACTAATGGTTGGTGCTGACACAGGAAGATCAAGAGTGCGATTTTCTAATGCAAATGGAAGCCAACAAGCAATTATGCAACCCTATAAAGGGATCGCTTATGCTTCTACTTCTACTGTAGACGAAACATTTACTAAAGTTTTGGTTTATCCGAATCCTTCTGATGGAATACTTTTTATAGAGACGGATTTTAAAGAGAATTCTGTCGTTCAAATTATTGATTTAATTGGGAATATAATAAAAGAAATAGCTGTCAATAAAGGGAGAAATAAAATTCAAATCTCAAATTTACCCTCTGCTTTTTACTTTGTAAAAATTAATGAAAAAGCATGTAAGAAAATTGTAATGAGGTAATCTTAATAATATAAGTTATATTTTCGCCATTCATGATAAAACTGCAACTCATTATTCGGTATTTAAAGTATTTTCTTACTGCAAAAGGAAAGCACTCTGCACAAGCACCTTTTCTATATCACTTTATTACTAAAGTGCTAAATGCAAATAAAGAAGGTGAGAATTGTAAAAAAATTGAAGCTTTAAGAAAAGAGTTATGTAAGTCGGAACAAATTATTCAAATTACTGATTTTGGAGCTGGAAGTAGTATTAATAATCAGAAAGAAAGAAAGATAAAAGATGTTGCAAAAAATTCTGCTAAAAATGCAAAATCCGGACAATTACTTTATAGAATTTGTAAATTTTACAAACCACAAAAAATTATTGAACTCGGTACTTCCTTAGGGATCAGCACTTGCTATTTGGCAAAAGCAAATACTAATGCGAATATTTTTACTCTTGAGGGTTGTCCGGAAACAGCCGAAATTGCTAGGGAAAATTTCAACAATTTAAATTTAGAAAATATCAATATTACTCTTGGAAATTTTAACAATACTTTAACTTCCAAATTGGAAGAGGTTGGTAAAGTTGACCTTGCATTTATTGATGGAAATCATCAAGAAAAACCTACTATAAAGTATTTTGAAGAAATCCTAAAATTTGCTAATAATGGTACTATTTTTATCTTTGATGATATCCATTGGTCAAGCGGAATGGAAAATGCTTGGAATTACATAAAATCACATCAGCAAACTACTCTTACAATCGATTTGTTTTTTATGGGAATTGTATTTATAAAAACGGAATTAAGCAAAGAACATTTTACAATTCGGTTTTAATTATAACTTTGTAATATGGGAAATACTATTATTTCATCTGAGAGGTTAAGCCGACAATTTAAGGTTGGTTCAGTAACTATTAATGCTCTAAATAAAGTAAGCTTTATCGTGAAAAAGAATGAATTTGTTGCACTTATGGGAGCTTCCGGATCTGGTAAATCTACCATTATGAATTTAATTGGCTGTTTGGATACAGCAACTTCTGGCTCTTATAATTTGAACGGAACCAATGTAAAGGATATGGATGAAAATGCCTTAGCAAATGTCCGCAACAAAGAAATTGGATTTATTTTCCAAACATTCAATTTACTTCCCCGCTATACTGCTTTGGAAAATGTGATGCTTCCCCTTGTTTATGCTGGAATTAAAAAACAGGAGAGAATAGAAATGGCAAAAAAAACATTGGAAAGTGTAGGGTTATCAGATAGAATCATGCACACGCCCAATGAGCTTTCTGGTGGACAAAGACAAAGGGTGGCTATTGCAAGAGCGCTTGTAAATAACCCTTCCATTATTTTAGCAGATGAGCCAACTGGTAATTTGGATTCAGGAACTTCTATCGATATTATGAAACTTTTTCAGAAAATTCATAAAAAAGGAAATACCATTATTGTGGTAACCCATGAAGAGGATATTGCCAATTATGCTGGGCGAATTATTCGCCTTAAAGATGGAATAATTGAATTGGACACACTAAATAATTAAACAATGAAAATTTATACAAAAAAAGGTGATAAAGGAGAAACTTCCCTTTTAGGCGGAAGCAAGGTGAATAAAGATAATATTCGCCTGGAAGCTTATGGTACAGTGGATGAGCTTAATGCTTTTATTGGGCATATTCACGACCAGGAAATAAGCGAAAATCATAAGACTATTTTACTTAAAATTCAAAATCAGCTTTTTAATTTAGGTAGTGTTTTATCTTTTGATGGGAAGAAATCACAAATAAACTTACCTGAAATTACAAAGACAAATATTCAAATGTTAGAAGCTGAAATCGATAGAATAGAGGAGATGCTATCACCATTAAAAGATTTTATTTTGCCCTCTGGACATACAATTGCATCCTTATGTCATATTGCTCGTACTGTTTGTCGTAGGGCAGAAAGAAGAGTGGTAGAACTTCAAATTAAGGAGAGAATTAGCCCTAATTGCTTGGAATATCTCAATCGTTTGTCCGACTATTTATTTGTTTTAGCTAGAGGAATTTTGAAAGAAAAAAACTGTTCTGAAATTACTTGGATTAAGTTTTGATAATTCGGTAAAAAAATTACTTTTGCAAAATCAAATAAGTGAGATTATGTATTGGACATTAGAGTTAGCATCAAAATTAGAAGACGCCCCTTGGCCAGCAACAAAAGATGAATTAATCGATTTTGCAATTCGTTCAGGGGCCCCATTGGAAGTAGTTGAAAATCTTCAAGAGTTAAGCATTGAAGCTGAAATATACGAATCCATTGAGGAGATTTGGCCTGACTACCCTACAAAAGAAGATTTCTTCTTTAATGAAGAGGAATATTAAAAAAAGCTTGATTGCTTTTTTCTATTGAAATATCTTCTTTTGACTACCTTTGCCACTTTCTATAAAGAATTATTATGGCAAACTTCTTAAGTTTAGTAAATAAAATTTTTGGCAACAAATACGATAAGGACATAAAAAGTATTGAGCCAATTATTAAACAGATTCATTTGGAATATGAAAAAATCATTACTATTTCAAATGATGAGTTGCGCGAAAAAACAACCGACTTAAAAACTAAAATAGAAGAAAGTGTTCGTCCTGAAAAAGAAGAAATAAAATCCTTACAAAGTAAGTCAGAAGAAAAAGGAATTGATAAGGATGAAAAAGAGAAAATCTATAACAAAATAGATGAAATAGAGAAAAGTGTTATTGATAAAATAGAAGTCAGCCTAAATGAAATTCTTCCAGAAGCTTTTGCAGTAATAAAAGAAACTGCAACACGATTTAAAAACAACCCAACTATAAAAGTTGCTGCCACTGACTTTGACAGAAATTTAGCTGCCAATAAGGACTTTTTAAGCATCGAAGGAGAGTATGCAATTTATAAAAATTCTTGGATTGCTGCCGGAAATGAAATCACTTGGGATATGATTCATTATGATGTGCAATTGGTTGGTGGAGTGGTGCTGCATCAAGGTAAAATTGCAGAGATGGCAACTGGGGAAGGAAAAACTTTAGTAGCTACTCTTCCCGTATATTTGAATGCCCTTGCTGGTTTGGGGGTACATCTGGTTACTGTGAATAATTATTTGGCAAAAAGGGATGCTGAATGGATGGGCCCCATTTTCCAATTTCATGGATTAAGTATCGATTGTATTGATAATCATCAGCCAAATTCGGATGAAAGAAAACAGGCCTATTTAGCAGATATTACTTATGGGACCAATAACGAATTTGGCTTTGATTATTTGCGAGATAATATGGCTCGTAAGCCAAAGGATCTTGTGCAAAGAAAACATCATTATACCATTGTGGATGAGGTAGATTCCGTGCTTATTGATGATGCCAGAACCCCACTTATTATTTCTGGTCCCATTCCAAAAGGGGATGTGCACGAATACAATGATCTGAAACACAAATTAGAACACCTTGTATCAGTACAAAGAAAATTTGTTACAACTGTCATTTCTGATGCTAAAAAAATGTTTACGGAAGGGAAAACGGATGATTCTGGATTTAATTTGCTAATGGCTTATAGAGGCTTACCTAAAAATAAGGCCCTTATTAAGTTTTTAAGTGAAGATGGGGTAAAAAGCCAATTACAAAAAACTGAGAATTTTTATATGCAAGACCAAAGCAAAGAAATGCATAAGGTGGATGAAGCGCTTTTCTTTGTAATTGATGAAAAACACAATACCATTGAGCTAACTGAAAAAGGCATTGATTTGATGACAACAGAAATTGAGGACAAGAATTTCTTTGTAATGCCTGATGTTGGAGCTGAGATTGCAGATTTGGAAAAAGCAGAACTTTCTGATAAAGATAAGGCAAGCAAAAAAGAAGAATTATTGAGAGATTTTGCCATTAAAAGTGAGAGAATTCATACGATAAATCAGTTATTAAAAGCATACACGCTTTTCGAAAAAGATGTGGAGTATGTGGTAATGGAGAATAAGGTAAAAATTGTGGATGAGCAAACCGGTCGTATCATGGAAGGCAGAAGGTACTCTGATGGATTACATCAGGCAATTGAAGCAAAGGAAAATGTAAAAATTGAGGAAGCTACCCAAACCTATGCTACTATTACCCTTCAAAATTATTTCAGAATGTACAACAAACTCTCTGGTATGACTGGTACTGCTGAAACGGAAGCAGGGGAATTTTGGGAAATTTACAAATTGGATGTAGTGGTAATTCCTACCAACCGCCCAATTGTTCGAGATGATAAAGACGATTTGGTTTATAAAACCAACAGAGAAAAGTACAATGCCGTAATTGAAGAAATTGATACCCTCACAAAAGCAGGAAGACCAGTTTTAGTAGGAACTACTTCTGTTGAAATTTCCGAACTTTTGGGCAGAACGCTAAAAATGAGAGGGATAAAGCACAATGTATTGAATGCAAAACTCCACCAAAGAGAAGCAGATATTGTAGCAGAAGCCGGTAAGGCATCTGTGGTAACTATTGCTACCAATATGGCTGGTAGAGGGACTGACATTAAGCTTTCGAATCAGGTGAAAGAAGATGGCGGTTTGGCAATTTTGGGGACGGAAAGACACGATTCAAGAAGGGTGGACAGGCAACTTAGAGGTCGTTCAGGAAGACAAGGTGATCCTGGCTCTTCTCAGTTTTTCGTTTCCTTAGAAGATAATTTGATGCGACTTTTTGGCTCTGAACGAATTGCAAAACTGATGGACAAGATGGGATTGGAAGAAGGGGAAGTTATCCAGCATTCTATGGTGAGTAAGTCCATTGAAAGGGCACAGAAAAAAGTGGAGGAAAATAATTTTGGCGTACGAAAAAGATTGCTGGAATATGATGATGTAATGAATCAGCAAAGGGAAGTGATTTACAAAAAAAGAAGGCATGCTCTTTTTGGCGACCGACTATCCTTAGATATTTCCAATATGATTTATGATACTTGTGAGAGCATTATTGAACAGACGCATGAAGTCAAAGATTTTGAAAATTATAAATTAGATTTGATTCGCTTTTTAGCTAGTGATAGTCCTGTTGCTGAACAGGAATTTCAAGACCTTAATATTCACGAAATAGTTGAAAAAACTTACCAATCCTGCTATAAAAGTTACCAACTGAAATCAGAGAATATAGCCAAAAAAGCATTCCCAATAATAAAAAATGTTTTTGATAATCAATCGGCTACTTATGAGAATATTGTAATTCCTTTTACAGATGGAATGAAAACATTGCAAGTGGTTACCAACTTAAAAGAATCGGCGGAACAAAAGGGAAATAATATTGGCTTGGCCATTGAAAAAAGTGTGACCCTTGCCATAATTGATGATAGTTGGAAAGAACATTTAAGAGAAATGGATGAGTTAAAACAATCCGTGCAAAATGCAGTTTATGAGCAGAAAGATCCGTTACTTATTTACAAATTTGAATCCTTCAATTTATTTAAAACCTTGATTGATAAAGTAAATAAAGAAATTGTTTCTTTCCTTTTAAAAGCGGACTTACCTACACAATCTAATGTGCAAGAAGAAAGAAGGCAAGCCGAAACTAACTTACAAACTAGCCGCCCAGAAATGGCTGCCCCTAGCAGTGGAGATCCTCAAAATCCTAATCAACCACCACAAACTCAACAAAAAACACAACCTGTAAGGGTGGGGCAAAAAGTGGGAAGAAACGAGCCATGCCCATGTGGATCGGGTAAGAAATACAAAAAATGTCACGGCAGATAAAAAGATGCAAGTGGCCTAAAAATGATGCATTCTACATAAGGTATCATGATAGGGAATGGGGCGTTCCTGTTTATGAGGATCAGAAAATATTTGAGTTTCTATTCTTGGAGACTTTCCAGGCAGGATTGAGTTGGATAACAATCCTTAGAAGAAGAGAAAATTTTCGTACTGCTTTCGATAATTTTGATTTTCAAAAAATCGCTAATTATTCGGACACAAAACAGGCTGAATTAAAGTTAGATGCTGGTATTATAAGAAATACCTTGAAGATTAAAGCGGCTACTAGTAACGCTCAAGCTTTTATTAAAGTACAACAGGAGTTTGGTACATTTTCAAAATACCTTTGGGGTTTCGTTGGCGGAAAGCCAATTCAGAATCATTTCAAAATTATAAGTGAATTGCCAGCAAACACGCCACTTTCTGATAAAATAAGTGCTGATTTAAAAAATAGAGGATTTAAATTTGTTGGTTCAACAATTATTTACGCCCACATGCAAGCGATGGGGATGGTAAATGACCATACAACAGATTGTTTCCGATATAATGAAGTTTAGTTTCTACTTCAGATACCTAAAATCCTGATCGTTTTTTATCTTTTTTAAAGATTCAAAAATCAATCGAATTACATTTTCTACATCATTTTTATGCACACTTTCCACTGTAGTATGCATATACCTTAGCGGCAGAGAAATAAGTGCAGAAGCTACTCCACCAGTGGAATAGGCAAAAGCATCTGTATCAGTTCCAGTAGAGCGAGAAGCTGCATTTCTTTGGAAAGGAATCTTATTCTTCTCAGCAGAACCAATGATTAGATTCAGTAAATTATTTTGCACGGCAGGACCATAAGTAAGCACTGGACCATCTCCACATTTTGTATCGCCTTCTTTTATTTTATCAATCATTGGAGTATTAGTATCATGGCACACATCCGTTATAATGGCAACATCTGGTTTTATGCTCTCGGTAATCATTTGAGCACCTCTCAAACCTACCTCCTCCTGAACAGAATTTGTAATATAAAGGCCAAAAGGTAATTTCACTTTATTTTCCTTCAAAAGACGAACTACTTCCGCAATCATAAAACCCCCTACTCTGTTGTCAAGGGCTCTACCTACATAAAAATTCTTATTCAGAATAATAAATTTATCTTCATAGGTAACCACACAGCCCACATGAATGCCTAATTTTTCAACCTCCTTTTTACTGTCACAACCACAATCTAAAAAGATATTTTCCACTTTTGGAGATTTCTCAGTTCCTGCCTTACGAGTATGGATTGCTGGCCAACCAAATACTGCTTTTACCATTCCTTTTTTAGTATGGATATTTACTCTTTTTGAGGGCGCAATCTGATGATCAGAACCACCATTACGCACCAAATAAATAAAACCATCTTTGGTGATATAATGCACAAACCATGAAATTTCATCAGCATGCGCTTCAATCACAACTTTATATTTTTCTTTTGGGTTTATTACTCCAACAACAGAGCCGTAAGTATCTACAAAATACTCATCAATATAGGGCTTAATGTAGTTTAACCACATTTTTTGCCCTTCACTCTCAAAACCAGTTGGAGAGCAATTATTTAGGTAATCCTCTAAAAATTGTTCCGATTTTTTAGTAATAATTTTCTTCTTTGCCATAATTTTTTTGAATTAAAGGTGCGAATATAAGGATTTTATCCTGCCCAACTCTCTCTATCTAAGGAGCGATACTGAATGGCCTCTGCAATATGAGCTGAACTAATATTTTCAGCATTATCCAAATCGGCAATGGTTCGAGCAACTTTCAATATTCTATCATACGCCCTGGCGGAAAGGTCTAGTTTTTCCATTGCCGTTTTTAGTAGATCTTGGCTCTGTGGATTTAATTTGCAATGGCTTTGAATTTGCTTTGTATTCATTTGAGAATTAGCGTGAATTTTTTCGTTTTCAACAAATCTATTTTCTTGAATATCTCTTGCTTTTATTACTCTTTCCCTAATTTGCTGACTGCTTTCTCCCTTTTCTTTTTTGGTCAATTCATCAAAATTTACAGGCGTAACTTCCACATGCAAATCAATTCTGTCAAGTAAGGGTCCTGATATTTTATTCAGATATTTTTGCACCATTCCAGGAGGACACATACAAGCTTTATCAGGATGATTATAATATCCACATGGGCAAGGATTCATAGAGGTAACCAACATAAAGCTAGCCGGATAATCTATTGAAAATTTAGCGCGAGAAATAGTTACTACCCTATCCTCAATGGGTTGTCGCATTACTTCTAAAACCGTTCGTTTGAACTCTGGTAATTCATCTAAAAACAAAACGCCATTATGAGCCAATGAAATTTCCCCTGGTTGAGGATGCGTACCTCCCCCAACTAATGCTACATCTGAAATAGTATGGTGAGGAGAGCGAAAAGGGCGAGAAGTCATAAGCGTATCATTTGCAGCTAATTTCCCTGAAACAGAGTGAATCTTTGTAGTTTCTAGTGCTTCTTGTAATGATAGTGGCGGCAGAATCCCTGGCATTCGTTTTGCCAACATGGTTTTCCCTGCCCCAGGCGGACCTATCATAATTACATTATGCCCACCGGCAGCAGCAATTTCCAATGCTCGTTTTATATTTTCTTGCCCCTTTACATCCGAAAAATCAGAAGCAACATTATTCAATCCTTCATAAAACTCTTTTCTTGTATCAACAATGGTGTGGCTTATTTTTATTTCCTCTTTGAAAAAATCAATTACTTCCCGAACATTCGACACAGCTAACACTTGCAAATCATTTACAATAGCCGCCTCTCTTGCATTTTCCTTTGGCAAAAATATTCCTTTAAACCCTTCTTCTTTTGCTTGTATGGCAATGGGCAAGGCTCCTTTTATTGGTAAGATACTTCCATCTAAGGAAAGTTCCCCCATTATTACATAGTATGCTAATTTAGCATTTTCAAATTCTTTATTAGCAGCTAAAATTCCTATGGCAAGTGGTAAATCATAAGCTGATCCTTCCTTTCTAATATCAGCTGGCGCCATATTAATTACAACTTGTTTTCCAGGAACTCGATAGCCATTATTTTTTAGTGCTGCACGAATTCTTTGCTCACTTTCTTTTACTGCATTGTCTGGCAATCCAACCAAATAAAATTTTATTCCTCTTGTAATATCCACCTCAATGGTAATCGTTTTGGCATCAATACCGCTTACTGCACTACCATAGGTTTTAACTAACATATTTTTATTTATTGAATTCCGTTAAGCCACATTTTAGCCATTTTTGAAATTCGCTAACATCAGGAGTGTAGCCAATAGGATTGGTTAAAAGTCCGTTTTTTGGACTATACAGCACATAGTATGGCTGTGATGAACTAGCATAAGTTACCGCTTGCAAAGTGCTCCATTTATTCCCAACAGTAGTTAAAGTTTTCTTTTTTGTTCCTCCATCAGAAGTTGGAGCGACTACCGTTTCACTGCTGTCTAATAATGTTTGCTCATCTACATAAAGTTGGCAAAGCACAAATTCCCCCAACAAATCTTCCACTTCAGGAAATACATTTTCTTCCATTTTTCTACAGTTGACACAAGCCCAACCCGTAAAATCGATAAATACTGCTTTGCCCTCTTGTTCTGCATATTCTATCGCTTCCCAATAGTCAAAAAATACTTCTTTTCCTTCTTGCTGATAAGTGTAGCTATAACTCAGTGGCGGAGGGAATCCGCTTAATGCTTCATGCTCCCACCAATTTAAATGCGAACCAAACATCCCTGGAATTAGGTAAATAGTAAAAAATAAAAAAGACAATATAAACCCATAACGCATTTTGGAAATCTTTGCTAGTTTAGAATCGTGGGGGAACTGAATTTTTCCAATTAAATACAATACCGTTAGTGCGCCAATAATAAACCAAAGCACAAAGAAGGTCTCCCTTTTTATCAAGCCCCATTGCTCAACCATATCGGCATTAGAAAGGAACTTTATGGCTAGTGCAACTTCTAAAAACCCTAACACTACTTTTACTGAATTTAGCCATCCTCCAGATTGTGGTAGTACATCTAACAATTTTGGGAAAAGAGCAAATAAAGCAAACGGAAAGCCTAATGCTAATCCGAAACCTGTCATTCCTGCCGTTAATTTGGTGGCAACCATTTTGAATTCCATTCCTAAAATAACAACAATGCTTACATCTCCACCTAAAGTTCCTGCCAGAAGTGAGCCTAAAATAGGACCAGTGCAAGAGAAAGAAACAATAGCTAAAGTTAGCGCCATGAAAAAGATGCCAATTAATCCGCCAATATTGGATCCTGAATCCGATTTATTGCCCCATTTGCTGGGTAATGCTAATTCAAAATATCCAAAAAAGGAAAGGGCAAAAGCAATGAAAATGGCAAAAAAGAATAAATTAAGCCAACTATTTGTAGAAATCTGATTTAAAATTTCAGGGTCAATATTAGGCATTATATGAAAAGGAATACTCAATAAAAAGTAAATAAGCATAATGAAAAAACCATACATAATCGCATTGAACATGCCTTTGCCTTTTTCTCCCTTTGTAAAAAAACTAACTGTGAGGGGAATCATAGGAAAAACACAAGGCGTTATAAGGGCAATAAGCCCGCCCAAAAGACCCAAAATAAAAATGGCCCACAAACTATTTTCTTCTGATTTCTTTTCCCCACAATCAGTAGATAGATTGTTTAATTCTACTAATTTGTCATTGTATTTTTGGGTGTTTTCAATTTCTTCTATAGTACTTTTTTCTTCCGCTTTTTCCACTACTACTCTCCCGTCTGAATTAATTTGGAAGGAAAAAGGAACTGGCATTGGAAAAACACATTGGGCCTCATCACATAACATAAAATTAATCTCTCCTGTTATATTAAATGGATCTTTAGTTAGTAATCTTATTCTCTGTCGAAAAGTAACTTCCCCTTCATAGTATTTTAATGTTTCTTCCCAAATAGGATCATAATCTTGTATAGGCGGCTCTTCTAAAACACTGTCCTGTTTGATAAAAAAATCTGATTCATTAAAAGTAAAGGATGTAGGTATAGGTCCCTCATCACTAAAATATTGCCCGGTAAATTGAGAATACAAATGCCAATGCTCTTCAATGCTCGCTTTAAACTGTAGTTCGACTTCTGACTCAGAAATTTTGTTTTGCGAAAATCCCCAAATTACAGGATCTATAATTTGAGCATTTGAAAATATGCCTGCAAATAAAAATGCAAGTACAAAAAATATTTTTTTCATTCTTCTATTGGTTTAATTCTTGATTTATAACCCTAGCTAATTCTTCCGATTTTTGGCTCCCAATCAAATAGATTAAGCCATCTTTATCGGTAAGCTCAACCGCATCAACACCTCTTGTGTAAAAACGAATGGTGCCTTTTAGATGCAGATTATAAACGGATCGATTCAAAATATATTTGCTGTACATTACTTTTTTGACTGATTTAATACTACTTAACCCAATCTTTATTTTTCTAGATGTCCATAGTCCATCTAATATGATACTTTTGTTTTGTACTTTGGTTTCAAAGTGTAATACAAACACAAGCAAAACCGAAATTACTAAAATAGCTATTCCTAAAAAGAAGAAAAGTTCGCCCGATTTTTCGTGATTTTCTTTCCAATAATAAGCCACAAAACAAAACAATGCCAATGCTATCCTTCTGGAAAGCGACATTTTATTTAATCCCAAATACTGTTTTTCTTCAAATCTTATTTCTGACATCTTATTCTTTTAAAAGTTGCACAATATACGCCTTTTTAGTGTTTTCTAATATTTTGAATCTTTCGTCTAATCTTAACCCAACAATCCATATAATTTCATTGTCAGAGCATAGCACCCAAACTTGTTCCTTTTCAGGAATTGAAATTTTATTGTCAATAAAAAAGTCACTTAATTTCTTTTTACCTTTCATCCCAAGCGGAAAGAAAAAATCTCCTTTTTTCCACTTTCTTAAAACTAGTGGAAATTTCAATTTATCAAAGTCAAGCATTGCAATATTTACATCATTTTTAATAGTAAGATTTCCGGACAATGAGAACCTTAAATGAACTGGGGAAAAACATTCTTTATCATTTTTGTTAATTTGTATTTCAAGCTTTTCATTTTTCCTAATGGCTTGAATAATTATTTGCTTTCTATCGATAATTAAGTGGTGAGTAGCAGAAAAAAATTGCTTCCCGGATTGCTTTTGCAAAGCGATAGAAATATCGTTCACACTGAAAAAACCAAATGGTTTCAAAAGCTCATAAAGATATGTTGGCATGGGATTTAGCTTTTCTAATTCTACAATTGAAATGGTAAAATAACTACCTTCTTGTTTTAGCAATCGCCCTTTTTGTTTATTAATTTGGGTATCGTATATTTCAGAAATACCCCTTAAATAATCCATATCCTTTGTTATTGTTTCTTTAATTGAAGGATTAATCTCTTCCAGTAAAGGAATGAGATGAAGCCGTATTTTATTTCTAAGATATTTATCGTCTTTATTAGAACTGTCTTCACGATATTCAATTTTATTTTCTTTAAGGAAATCATAAATTTCATCTTTTCTTGCAAACAAAAGAGGTCTAATTATATTCCTTCTTTTCGGATGAATCCCCAACATTCCTTTTATTCCCGTTCCTCTTAGAAGGTTGATAAAAAAAGTTTCAATATCATCATCCTGATGATGAGCCGTAATAATAAAATTGTAATCCAATTTTAATCTCAAGGCTTCAGCCCATTTATACCTCAATTCTCTTGCAGCCATCTGAATGGAAAGCTTATTTTGTGTTGCAAAATTTTGAGTGTCAAAGTCGCTTGTAACACATTCTACATTTAGCTTCTTAGCCAACTTTTTTACAAAAACTTCATCCGAATCCGATTCCTCTTTTCGTAAACCAAAATTGCAATGTGCCATTATAAAATTGCAATTCAATGCCTTTAAAAGACAGGCTAATGCAACACTGTCTGCGCCACCACTAATAGCAAGTATTAGTTTGTCCTCCTTCTTAAAAAGATGATGTTGTTTTATGTATTTATCTAACTTTTCTTTCATTCTGCATTTACTTTCTCTCCAGATGAAATTTCTAAAATTGTTTTTACTTTTATAAGGCATTCGTTATATTCTTCCTCCGCTACTGACCTACTAGTAATTGCACCTCCTGCCATCACCGAAAAATATTTTTTTGTAGCATTATAAAGAATACTCCTTATTACCACATTAAAATCAAAATTGGCATTTGGACTAATATAGCCAACACTTCCTGAAAACAGCCCTCTTTTTGTGCATTCAAATTTTTCTATTAATTCCATGGCTTTTCTTTTTGGAGCACCTGTCATTGAGCCCATAGGGAAAGCTCCTTCTATGGCGTCTATAAAATGATAATTGGACTCTAATTCTGTACTTATTGTACTTATCATTTGATGTACTTGTTCAAAGGAATAAACTCCAAAAAGTTCCTCTACTTTAACACTTGCTTGTCGGGCGTATTTTGACAAATCATTCCTTACCAAATCAGTAATCATTACATTTTCTGATTTGTCTTTTTCGCTTAAAGATAATTCTTTTTTTAACTTCGAATCTTCTTCTTTATTTTTACTTCTTTTTCTTGTTCCTTTTATGGGTTGAGATAGAATTTGCTGATTTTCCTTTCTCAAAAATCTTTCCGGACTAAAGCAGATAAGGTATATACCATCCAAATGTAAAAAAGACGAAAATGGTGCTTTTGTTTTTTTATTTAATCTAAAAAATAAAGCCTCCGCATTTAGCTCTGTATTTTCAGAAAAAAATTCCTGACAATAATTCATTTCATAAATATCTCCCCTTTTAATATGTGTTTTAATTTTCTTTATTTTCTTTAAATATTCTTCTTTAGTCTCTCTTTTTTTTATTTTCAAATTTCCATAAAATAACTCATCACATATTTGATTTTTTATCTCATCTATAATAATATCCGTTTCTTTTTTGTTGGAAAAGGTGTCTACATATAATACTTTATTTTTCATACTGAAAACTATTTCAGGAATGAAAAAAAACAGATTAGGAAAATATAAATTATCCATATTTTCAGATGTTAATGTATTCGTTTCATTTTTTAAATCATAAGAAAAATAACCGAACATCCAGTCTTTATATCTATTGTGAAATACTTTAAGATTCTCAAAAGAATCCTCATTAGAACAGCAAATTTTATGTGCCCCCACTGCAAATAAAAATTCGTATTGAGAATATGCTATCGGCATTTTTTGACTTTGCGGATTTGAATCTAAAAAACAAGAATACTTAAAATTTTTAGCCCAAAAACCCAGCTTTTCAGCAAATTCATTTTTATCTTTTATGGTATATAAAAATCTATTTCTCACAAAACAAAAGTAATAGTTTTTACGAATTTATTCTCAAATATTTATTGCTTTACAAAAGCTAAAATGGATGATTAAATTATTTTTTATAATTTAGCCTTATATAAACCAAAAAATAATTAATTATGGGGAACTTAGAAAGACCGTTAACTTGGGGATTAGGCCTTTTATTCATCCTTGGCTTATTTATTGTGAATTGTGAATGTGGTGATGACACAACTTGTCCTTTGAACAATGCATTTAATATCACTAATTCTGGCGTTAATGCAGATGCTTTGGAGGTTGATGTGCCAGAAACTGTTACAGAAGTTACTGTAGAGGTTATAGTTGAAGGTGGTGATACCACTGTGGCTATAGAAACTTCTGATAATGGAACAGATGTTGGTGTAGAGACTGAAACAGAAGGAGAGTAATTTTCCTCTTTCATAAATGATTAAACCCATTCTTTTAGAGTGGGTTTTTTATTTTCTCAACCTCCCATTTACAGAAGCAATTATCAAAAGTAAAATAGAAACAAAAACACTTATCCTCCCAATATAATTTCCAAACCGATTGTAAAAAGTAGTTTTAGAATTTAAATTTACATTTGCTGATATACAAACTGCTTCATCCCAATTTGTCTTTTCTAGGACTTCTCCATTTGCATAAATTATTCCTGAAATACCTGTGTTGGCTGAGCGGACAATTGATTTTCTTTGTTCAATCGCTCTCAGCCTAGCATAAGAAAAATGCTGTTTATAACCTACTGAATTTTTCCACCAACCATCATTAGTAATTATAGTAATCAAATCAGAATTTTTATAGTTCATCTCTCCATAAATACTTTCATAACAAATAAGAGGGCGAATATTTTTATCATTAATTAAGAAATTTCGAATTGTATTTTCACTTCCTAATGAACCACTTATTCCTCCTAAATTAACCGTTAGTTCTGCTAATTTATCCAACATATTTGGATAAGGCATCTTCTCTACTCCTGGCACTAGTTTCGTTTTATGATACACTTTAACATCACCACTATCAGGAATAAAAATGGCTGAATTATAAGCATCATAAAAAATATTATTATTTCTAATTTGTCGAGCAGTAGTTGTTTTTTGCTCCCCAGGGCCGAACATCTTATAAGTAGAAGCTCCAACAATTATGTTTAATTTCGGGAATTGTTTTTGCAATTCTCTAAGTTTTCTGACACTATAAGTTGCCTCAAATTTATTTTCCCAAATCTCTTCCAAAAGAGCCGTTTCAGGCCCTATCAAAAGTTGAGTCTCCTCAGTAAGTTCAGTTTTTGCAAGAGCAATAAATTCATATAATTGCTCTTCGTGTCCTACATTAAACTTATCAGTATAAGGATCAATATTCGGCTGAACAATCAACACTCTTAATTGTTCTTCATTTGTCATATTTGGAATAAGACAGAACGAAAACAGCAATGGTAAAATCAGCAATAAACAAGGTAACACTATTGCTTTTACATTTTTAGTTTGTACTACTCTAAATATTAAAATATTCATCAACAACACCCAAAATGAACCACCTAAAAATCCAGTAAATTCATACCACTGCACTATATCAGGTACATTTGCAAATCCATTTCCTAATGTAAGCCAAGGCCATGACAATCCCCAATTCAAGTGCACATATTCCATTGAAATCCAAAGCATAATAAAAGAAAAGTATCCTAATCTGTTTTTGCTCGTAATTTTAATTTTATGAAACAAATAGAAAGCAGTCGCCATTAGGGTTGCATTCACCAAAAAAGCAGAAATTGCCCCAAAAAGTGTAGCATGATACACCCAATAAGTTGTAATTACATTAAAAATGAAAAATGCTAAAAAAGAAAACCAAAAAACTTTTCTTCCCTTTTTGTTTTCATTTGAATTTTGTAGTTCGTCTTCCAATATTAAGAGTGGAACAAAAGCAAAAAACAAAATAGGGAAAACGCCAATTTCAGGCCAAGAAAATGCTAAAAGAAACCCGCTTAGAAGTGCTAAAAATAGTTTTCTCATAATTGATTACAAATATTATCATATTTTTGCGGATATGAATGCTATTAAAAGAAATATCCCAAATATTATTACACTTGCTAACTTGACTTGTGGCTTGTTTGCAATATTTTTTGCTTTTGAAGGGAACTTAGTTTTGTCTGCCACTTTCATTTTATATGGTGCTTTTTTTGATTTTTTTGATGGTCTGTTAGCGCGTATTCTGAAAGTTGGAAGCAAATTCGGGAAACAATTAGATAGCTTGGCAGATATGGTTACTTTTGGTGTAGCGCCTGGGATGATTTTGTTCCAACTAATTTATTATAGTATTGTCAACTCCTTTTCTCAATCTGATATAACCCAACCAAATTTTTCCCCATCAATTATTGCTTTTTTAATCCCCATTTTTTCAGCTATTCGTTTGGCAAAATTTAATACTGACACAAGGCAAACCACTTCATTTATTGGGTTGCCAACACCTGCTGTTGCAGTTTTCATTGCATCACTACCAATGATACGGGAAAGTTACTCATTATCTTTTAGTAGTGAATTATTAATAAGTGCGACCATAGTTTTATCTCTACTTTTAGTAGCAAAAATTCCCTTATTTTCCTTTAAATTCAACAAGACTGAAAACATCACTTCTCGTTTAAATATTTTCAGAATTATATTAATTATAATTGCCTTGATATTATTATTCATTTTTCAGTTTGCTGCTATCCCATTTATTGTAATTTTGTATCTGACCTTATCAATCCTAAATAATATACTATAATTATGAAATTCAGAGCTGAAATAGATGTAATGCCACTTAAATCGTTATTAGATCCACAAGGGAAAGCCGTAAGTGCAAGTATGGGAAATGTTGGTTTATCAGAAATTGGGAATGTAAGAATTGGGAA
Source organism: uncultured Flavobacteriales bacterium (assembly GCA_913047525.1). The sequence continues at coordinate 17,524 of CAJWUS010000004.1, forward strand.
ACATATTACATTAGAAATTGAAACCGATAGCAAAGAAGTTGCAGTTTCAAAAGTAGATGAGGCTTGCAAAAAAATGCTTTGCAATCAAATTATGGAATCGTTTGAATTCACGGTTTCTAAAGCGTAATTACTCTTTAACTGTTACTCTCACAATTTCAATTTTTCTGGCCATTGCTGCCTCTACACTATAAACCGACAGCTTTTTATTTCTAGGGTTATCACTAACATTATTATTAGAAACCGACTCGCCAAAAGGTAATTCTATAATAACTAATTGCTCATTTTTAAAGTATTGGGTAATACTTCCGTTTTGGAATTCATGCATGTAATTAAGCAGGGAAACAATTCTTCTTTTGGATAAATTGATATTGTAATCGCTTGCAAAAAGCGGACTCGCATACCCTTTTATTTGCAATTCTATTTTTTGACCACTAGCTAATGCTTTCTTAATTTTACGCAAAACTTCATCTAATTTATTGAAATTTTCTTGCAATTTATTTGTGAAAAAATCTTCTATTGATGATACCGAACTGCTATTTTTCACATACTCTTTCTTTAATAAAAAATAAGAAATATATGATTCCTTATAACCAATCTTTGTTGTGATCTCCATAGTGCAACAATCAGGCTCATCATTATGAAAATATAAAGAAAGAGGTAGATAATTATTTATCTTTGAAATTTCAGGAGGAAGTTTCGTCTCTTGTCGTTTTATTTCAAAAGAAAAAATATCATTGCAACAATTTTCCTTATCTAAATATAGTGAAGGCAAACGATTAGATGAAAAATTCCCTTTATTTTCTGTAAAGAAATTTAAATACATTTCATCAAAAGGAGTATTAAAGGGTTCTGCTAACAAAGTAGGAGTTTCCCACAAAGTTAAATTACCCTTTACTTTGTAAATATCAAATCCCCCCATGCCATCTTTTCTGTCAGAGCTAAAATATAATTCGCCATAATTGTGATTAAAAAATGGCGTGATTTCATTAGCTTTACTATTTATTTTATTCCCCAAATTTATAGGATTCCCAAAATTTCCATCTTCATTAATAGTAGAAATCCAAATATCCAACCCCCCATAACCTCCCTCTCTGTCCGACACAAAATACAAATATTCTTTGCTATCAATTATTGCAATGTTTGGCTGAGTAGAAGTACTCCCCATTTTGTTAATTCTCTCGTCTAATTTCTTGGGGGTTGTCCATCTCTTTTTTTGGAATTTTGAACTATAAATTGCACAATTTTCCTCTTTGCAAAAAGTGAAATAAGCCATTTTATCTCTTGTGATAAAAAGATTTCCGCTTTGCAAATAATCAGAATTGAAAGGAGAAAAATAACTCCCCTTACTCCACTGATCTAATTGAAAATTGCTATGATAAATAGAGGAGATATAATTGTTGTTATCCTCTCGGATTGCCGTAAAAAAGGCATGGGTTTTTTCATCTTGAAAAAAATTAAGCTCAGCTCCAATAGAATTGATTGCAGTAGATAAATGCTTTATCTCAATATTTTCTTGTGCAAAAATTACACTAGAAAGAAATAATAATATGAATTTAAAAAATCTCATAAATATCTTGGACAATATTTTTTAATCTCCTCTTTTGCCTTTCTTTTCTCCTTATTCCAAATATACATAATGGATAACTCAAAACCCCCTTTGTTGTTGCTGGCAGCTACCAAATCAGAAGTATTAATATCATAACTTATCACTGCTCTAATGCTATTATAATTTAGTCCAAAGGCTGGAATAATAGCATCATCCCATCTGTAAAAAATTTGAGAAATAAGTCCTATATTAAACCCGGAAATTTCATACCTTATTATAGTTCCAAAAAGAAGTTCTCTACTTTTTCCTTGTCTACTATAAAGTAAAGCTGGATTTAGAATAATTGTATTGTTTATGCGATAAAAGGATTGAAAGTATGAATTATATTTTTCATCTAATTGCACGCTTTCATCATCTATTAATGTTTGTTTTGGTTTATTAATATGAAAAGCAGAAAGTCCAGAAATAAAAGAAAAATTATCATTTATCATTGCAGCATAATTTACTCCAATTCCTACATCAAAATAGATAAAAGATGGGTTCTGTAGATTTTCATTTTCTTCAAAAATAAGATTGGAAAAATCTATTTTTCTTTGCGTAAAGCCAAGCAATATCCCCGCTGAAATTTCCTTATCTCTATCAATAGAAAAAGATTTATTTATTGCTGTATTAAACTGAGAGGTGGTAAAATTGGCATCTCCGGCTACATCATGTATAAATTGTAACCCAACAGAAGTTTTTTTCAAAATCTCTTTTGCCTCAAAGTTGGCTGCAACTGTATTGAAAGGATCAGCAACACTTTGCCATTGTGTTCTTTTTTGAAAAGATGTTTTAAAGTCGGCTGATTGATTACCAACAATTGCAGGATTTAGTGCAATATTTGAAACTGTAAATTGAGAAAAATGAACATCTTGAGCTTTTAAACTAAAAGTAAAAAGAAGCAGTAATATTAATAACAAAACTCTCATCTTATCAATGTAATATTTCCTTTTTTGAATAATTTTTTGCCACCAAAGCACTCTAATTCTAAATAAAAATCAAACACTTGCGGAGGCAATAACTCATTCTGAAAAGTGCCATCCCACTCTCCATCTTTATTGTTGGAAGTATACACTTTTTGCCCAAAACGATTAAATATTTCTAACTTAAAAAAGGTGATAATTTCATCATCATCTTTTATTCTATAAATCTCATTTATTAATTCATCATCATTATTTGGAGTGAAAGCAGTTGGAATTTTAATTTTTCCCTCATCACAAAAGACATCTAAAATTATTATAAAAATACTATCGTAAATACTGCAACCAAATTCGTTATAAATCTCTACTACAAATAATGAGTCTGTAATTGGAGCAACTACAATTTGCTTTGCAGAATCACCTGATTCCCAAAGTACATTTTCGTTTGTTTGAATATTTAAAGTTGTGCTTTCTCCTATGTAAATCGGATTTTTACTAGCCCAAATACTATCTGAAATGGGGTAATTATTTACTGCAATAAAAATGGAATCCTTTAGCTCACATCCATTTTGGTTTTGCACCTGAATATAAAGCCAAATGGAAACATCAGGGGAAAACCAAACAGAGGAAGAATCGATACTATAATTTAGATTGCTATTTGGGCTCCAAAAATAATCTATTAGCGGAACTGAAGGTAATAAATTATTTGCTTGTACAAATGCAGAATCACCAATACAAATTGCAAAATTTCCGCTAAGGGAGATGTCAATGTTTTGGGGTTTTAGATCTACGCTATCAGTTGCCTGGCAAATTCCATCCGTTACTTTTACGAAATATTGCATAGGGATAGTACTAAGCAAAAAGCTATCTAAACTCAAGGTGTCAGTAAACAAATTATTGCTTGACCACAAAAAAGAAGTTGCTAATCCATTTGCATTTGCACTCAGCAAAATAGGATTATTACAAAAAGCAGTGTCATTTCCGGCATTAACATTAATCGTATTTACCTCCACCAACTGAAAAAGAGTATCGGTACAACTGCCATTTGAAATAAGCAATTTATATTGAATTGTTGAGTCTGTTATAACAAAAGGATTGGAAACAGTAATACTACTTAGCCCATAAGAAGGAAACCAAAAATAAGAAATCGTAGGATCATTTACCGGCAGTAAGCCAATTTGAACTTGCTCATTTTTACAAATTTCTATTTTCTGAATTGTGTTGGAAGAATTGGAGAGAATATAAATCTGCTTTGTTACAGTATCGCTTACATTACATGAAGTTGGATCGTTTGTAATGAGTGTAACATCATATATTCCATATTGGCTATACGTATGAATAGGGTTTTCTTGTGTTGAATTATTTCCATCTCCAAAAAACCACTTATAAGTTGTGTTCCCAACCCCAGTGCTTAAATTTTGAAATACAATGGTGGTATCACAGCCAACCCATGGAGCAGAAAAATCGGAAATCGTCATGGGGAAATCAAAATTAAATTTAAAAACAGCACTGTTACATTGTGATCCTGCTGCGCTATTATTTGTACTAGAAACTGCTCCAGGATTTGGTGCAATAGGAAAATCGGAATAACCGCCACAACCTGCACAAACACATTGGTAAACAATTCCTTTTTTATCAAAACGGCTTGTCCCTCCATCTACATGTTCTGTGGCTTGATTACCTCCAAAATAAGTGGCGTAAATCAAAGTGTCCATGTTATCGTCTAGCACCATTAAGTAAAAATCGTTTCCATCTGTTGCACTTTGGAAAGCATTTGGAGTAATTGGCAAGTTAAACGTGGTGCCAGCATTACCAAGACCTATACTTGAACCCCAACCTGAAATATAAATTTTATTGCAAACATCAACCAAAAAGGCAGTGGGAGAAATATTTGGCTTTCCGGTATTTGCCCCAACAACCGTAGATTGTAAAAGAACATCTAAATTTTTGGAAAGCTTGCTGATAAATTCTCCACCACCCGGAACATTATAGTTTGCTTGATAAATAAGTGTATTTCCTGTTGCTTTGGTTTGACCAAATAGATACACATTTTGCGCTCCATCCAACTCTACAAAATACGCTTGATCGTATTGGTCAGATCCAAAATAAGTGGAAGAAAAAATTTGCGAACCATCCTTTGAAATATAAGAAACAAAAGCATCCGCACGCAAAGAATCTAAATAATTAGTATGGAGCCCATTTGTGCTTGTTGGAAAATTATCAGAAGTTGTTCCTCCTGTTACATAAATATTATCGCTATCATCAAGTGCTAATGAATAAATAGCGTCCAATCCTCTTCCCCCCAAAAATGAACTCCAAATAATATTACTCAGCTGATTGTCCATCTTTATTACAACTCCCTCTTGCAAACTGTCAAGAATCGGCTGAAAAACTCCCCCAACAATTGGAAAATCGGCAGAACGCGTGCTAGTTGCCAAATAAATATTATTATTTTTATCAATGTCTATTTCTCCACGAATTTCATCCGCATAATTAAATCTTAGTTTGTTAGCAATATTCAATCCGTCATTTTCACTTCCTCCAACAAAAGTAGATGCCAGAAGATTTCCGCCATTGGTACTAAGACGTGAAATTATTAAATCGCAACCTGCAGGATAAGAAATGCCAATTCCAGAGGGGACAAATGAAGGGCCTCCATTAAAATTAGTTTGATAAGCATTGGTAGTTATAGGATAATCATCTGAGCCAGATGTCCCGAAAAGGAAAAGTTCATTTGCCGAATTAACAATCATAGAGTGAGGTAATTCGTCCTTTGAACCACCCAAATAGGTAGCAAAAATTGCAACCGTTCCACTTGTATCGTATTTTGTGATAGCTATGTCAGTACCTGCACTTCCTATTCCTCCTGCAAAATTGATTTGATAGGCCCCTAATGTTGTAGGGTAGCCCACTCCAAAAGCTGTGCTACCAGAATACAAAAACCCAAAATCATCATAAGTTGCCGTATAGCCAAAATTATTTGCCGTACTTCCAGAATAAGTAGAGAAAATTAGAGTCGGATCAATGATTAAATCCTCATTTGTGTTGTAGCCATTAGGAAATTCAAAACTTAGTATTTTACCTTTTAACTTATAATTACACTGAATTTCTTTTTTAATTCCATCCAAAATTTGATAGGCAAAAGGTTTTTGCTCTGTAATTGTATTTACAGAAGTTTGCACATATAAATTCCCATTTTTTATAAATATAGCATCAATCTCATTATAACTTAATTTCAGTTTTTTTGAATTGGCATTGGGGTTAACAATAATGTCATATTTCAAATTCCCTTCTGATCTATACATTTTTAAATCAATACCGTCATAAATATTTTTTTGTGTGAGTGTTTTGTAGTGACGCACATTCTCTACCCAATTATTTTGATTATTTCCTAAATAATAATTTTCAAAAAACTCGCTTTTCTCTTCTAAAAAACTATCAATATTTTCATTGGCATTTTTGAAAATCACCTTAAAAGCATGGGCTTTGATGCTTCTATCGGTAGTTCTGTGGTTATGAATATCTGCTAGTTTCTGTTGGTTGTAAAAATGGTATGTGAATATTCCTTTTTCAATAAATAAAGCTCCGCCAGGAAGGCATACTTTTGCAATTACTTTTTGAGGTAATTGCCCTTTGTTTTTGATAAATGGATTTTCTAAATCAGTAGCATAAATAAATTGAACTGATAAAAAAAATAAAAGTAGTATAAGCTTTTGGACTATACTTATTTTGTTCAGCATTTTGCATTATATTGTTGGCTCTGCAAGATACTGAATTAAACTATCTTTTACCAATTGGAAAGGTTCCTTACTTTGCTCTTTCATAGGTTCAGATGGAGGTAACTTTTCTTTATATGGATCAACTTGTCGGCCGTTTTTCCAGAACCTATAACAAACGTGCGGACCGGTAGCCAATCCTGTGCTGCCAACATATCCAATTACATCTCCTTGCTTTACGTTCACTCCTCTGCGAATCCCAAATTTTATTTTTGACATGTGTAAATACTGAGTTGTGTAAGTATTATTATGCCTTATTTTTACATAATTTCCATTATTGCGTTTGTATCTTGCTTCAACAATTCTTCCATTTGCAGTAGATAAAATTGGGGTGCCTTTTGGGGCGGCATAATCTGTTCCTAAATGTGGCTTAACTCTGCCTGTTACTGGATGTCTCCTACGCTTACTATATTTAGAAGAAATTCTACTAAAATTAAGTGGGGCACGTAAAAATGCTTTTCTTAATGTTTTACTTCCCTCATCAAAATAATCGCCAAAATTTTTTCCTTCTTCTTTGAAATAAAAAGCATAAAATTTTTCCGATTGATGAGTAAATTTTGCAGCCCAAATTCTGCCAATTCCAACGAATTCATCTTCTACAAATCTCTCTTCATAAAAAACTTTAAATTTATCTCCTTTCTGAATGCGAAAGAAATCGATTGTCCAAGCGTAAATATTAGAAAGTTCCATCACTAGTGCTGGACTCATATTATTATCCATAATCGCATTCCATAATGATGAGGTGATTTCTCCTGATGCAGTTCTCATCCTGATTTCTATTTCTTTTTCTCCTCTGTAAACTTGAATTCCATCTCTTAAATCAAAAACTATATAGTTGGTTGCCGATTCTTCATAGATAAAACATTTTACTATTGCATTAGAATCTTTTGTGCAAAACACAGTAAATGGTTGCCCAGCTTTTGCTCTTTTTACATCAAAAATTCCTTTTGATGCTTTTACTATTTTGTTAATTTGAGTATGGTTAATATGATTACGATATAGTATTTCTCCTAAAACTTGTCCCGGTTTTATGATTCCTTTTGTCACCTGAAAAGAATCTGTAACAATGCCGTATTCTATTGTAGGACCAAAAGTTGTGCTGATATTAGTACTATCGCCATTTGCCTTATTGCATTTAGTAAAATTTAATGCCGTTAGCAGCAAGAGTAATCCTAAAAATAAAATGCTGAATAATCTTGTTTTCATAGTCGCAATTTACAGAAAATAGAATAGGATATTCAAGACCATTTAATCAGTTATTGACAATGGATTTTTCAAACCTTTAAATGAAGATAATTCCGCTTTTATTGTGCCAACAATTATTTTAGTTTCCACTTTTATCATTAATTTATTTTCATCATCTGATATCCAAATTTTCATACTTTCCCCATCCTTAAAAACTCTTCCCTCTTGCAGTTGAGGGGTAAAAACCATACAGTTTATTTTTCCCCATTTTGTTTTAATAACCTCATTTTTTTCATATTTAATTTGCAAGGGATAAATTTCCTCATCCATAAAAACATTAAGTTTTACAATAGAATCTATTTGTACATTCTGATAATTGAGTAGTGCTCTTGAAAAATAAAATCCGGACAACATATCTTGTGTTTGCTTTGGAATTTGATAAATAGAATCTTCAGCCAAAACTTCATTTTTTTCGTAGTTAAACAGATAGTTTTGTTTGATAATATAACCCATTTCATTTACATTTCTGATAAAATGAATAGGAGATAAAGAAATGGGATTTACATAAGAAATATATTCGTCATACACTTTAAAAAATAAGCTAAAAAATGAATTCGTTTGGCCAATCCCTTCAAGATGAAAGCACTCCCTATTATTATGTTTTTCAATATTCTTGACTATAAGTGTTCCATGGCCAGCAGTAATGGGGCCATAATGAATTCGGTAAGTACAACTTTCTCCTACTTTAAAAGGAAGATTATTTTGGGAAAAAATAAATAAGGGGCAAAGAATCAAAAAAAATAGAACCCTTTTTATTGTCATATTTACATTACTATATTAATAATTCGCTTAAGCACTACAATTATCTTTTTAGGCGATTTTCCTTCTAAATAATGAGCTGTTTTTTCATGTTTAATTACCTCAACCTCCACTTGTTCTTTTGTCATTTCGGCAGGTAAAGTAATTTTAAATCGCATTTTACCGTTAAACGAAACAGGATAATTCACCTCATTCTCCACCAAATAACTTGCGTTAAACTTTGGGAAATTAGCAGTCGTAACTGAAGTTTCATTTCCTAATTTTTGCCAAATCTCTTCCGAAATATGTGGTGCATAAGCAGAAAGCAGAATAGTAAAATCAAAAATAATTTCTCTGCTATTGCATTTTTGTTCGGTCAATTCATTTATGCAAATCATAAAGGTGCTCACCACCGTGTTGAAAGAGTGACGCTCTATATCTTCTTCAACTTTTTTAATGGTTTTGTGTAAAGTTTTATAATTCTCTTTTGTTGGTGTTTCTGATGAAACCTCAAAGTTATTTTCTGCATCATGAACCAAACGCCAGAACTTACACAAAAAATTATGCACTCCGTTTATTCCCTTTACATCCCAAGGTTTAAATTGCTCTAGTGGTCCTAAAAACATTTCGTACAAACGCAAAGTGTCTGCCCCAAAATCATCTACCAATTTATCAGGAGTTTGTACATTATATTTTGATTTTGACATTTTCTCCACCTCATTCCCACATAAATATTTCCCGTCATCCTTTAAAATAAATTCTGCTTGTGAATATTCTTTTCTCCAGTTCTTAAATGCTTCAACATCAAGCACATCATTATCAACTAAGGTGATATCCACATGTAATCGGCTTGTTTTGTATTCTTTCCTTTTATCAAAGCTTACAAAAATATTTGAGTCTTTTATTCTGTAAACAAAGTTTGATCTGCCTAAAATCATTCCTTGATTTATCATCTTTTTAAAAGGCT
>CAJWUS010000005.1 GCA_913047525.1 uncultured Flavobacteriales bacterium
TAAAGAGCCATTTACATAAGCAAATTCTCCACCTAAAATATTAGTTTCATCTACACTGTCAAAACTAACAGAAGTCAGGTTATTTCCTAAATGATTCTCGGCTTTTGTAAAGAATCCATAAGTTTTTTCAGCATTTTTTCTGATACTATTTGCTACACCTAAATGTAATAATTTGTCATCATCATTCATAGCCAAATAAGTAATTCTGGAAGTTATATTTACATTATTTGTAGATTCTTTATCATTTCCAAAGCTATCTCCCTCACGGAAAACACCAGTTTGTAAGGATATTTTTTCGCCAAAAGTAGTGTGATACATGGCTCCAGAGTTTCTTTCTGAAGACATAGCAATTGCGAATGATCTTTCCATAAAAGTAATATATTTGCTAGAAGTAATCGCTTCTAATCTTAACGGCTCTTTAAAGTGTCCTACTCTCAAATTTCCTTTAATTGGCAACTTGTTTAGTTCCATCCAAACATCTTTAAAAGCGATTTTTCCACCAGCAAAATCCAATTGTAATTTGTATTTTACATTTCCGTAAATTTTTCCAGAATTGTAAAATCTTACTCTTCTAAATTCTGTTCCTGACATCTGGGTTGCAACATCATTTGTTGTGTTTTCCCAAACTGCCATATCGTACATAATTCTTCCTCCGAACTTTAGCTCTTTATCGGAAGATTGTGCATTAACAAATCCTATAGTTAGGACTGTTAGACTAAGCGTTAAGATCTTTTGTCTCATAATTCTTTTTTATTCTCCAATAATTGCTTCAGTAATGTTAAATACATGATCACCAATTTTTTCCAAAGAGTGAATTAAATTAATATATATCATACCTGCTTGTATCTTTACCTCTCCTTTTTCTACTCTTTGCAAGTAATTTTTTCGTATCTTATTTCTCATTGTATTAACAGTTATTTCTAATCTATCTGCTTTATCAATCGTAACTTGACTATAATTAGTTTTGAGATTTTTTTGCATGATGTTTAATGTATCATTTACGGCGCCTATCATATCATCAAGCTGAATCTTCATTTCTGGTAAGAAGTTGACATTTTGCTCTTTTTTTCGGCTAATTTCAATTGACATTTGATAACAAATATCGCCAATACGCTCCATGTCATTTATAATAGATATCATACTTCTGACCTTGATAGATGCTGAATCACTTAATTCTCCTTGAGATGCTTTGGCTAGATAATCTGCTATTTCCACTTCCATTCTATCTGTTATATCTTCATACTTCTTTATACGAGATAGTTTATCTTGAATTTTCTTGCTATTAGTTTCTTCTAATAGTGCTGGCATAAAACTAAAAAGTTTTTGTACTCTTTCCCCAAATTTAACAACCTCCTTATTCGCTTCAACAATTGAAAGTTCAGTTGTGCTCATTAATCCAGTACCAATATGTTCTAGGTGAAACTCTTCATCCAATTCTCCTTTTGAGGGCTGCATTTTTATTACTATGCTACTAATTAAAGGGATAAATCCTACCATAAGTAATACATTAATAATATTAAAAGTAGTATGAAATATAGAAAGACCTATAGGTATCGCTACAGATTCACCTATAATATTTAGAGGTGACAGTTGCATATTCAAAACCATATAGTTGTCAATAGTTTCAACAAAGAAAGGTAAAGCTATAATCATCCAAATAACACCAAAAATATTAAATATAAAGTGCGCTCTTGCAGATCGTTTTGCATGCACATTACCTACCATTGCAGCTAAATTAGCGGTAATAGTAGTTCCAATATTTTCTCCTAACACCATAGCAGCTGCTAGTTCAAAAGGAATATAACCTTCATAACACATTACAAGAGTTAGAGCCATTGCGGCACTAGATGACTGCACCACTAAAGTTAGAATCGTTCCCACACCAATGAAAATTATTGTTGATAAATATCCCATATCGGCATAATTAGCTAAGAAACTTAAGAACTCAGGGTTTTGTTTAAGATCCGGAACAGAGTTTTTCAGTTCGTCAAGCCCCATAAAAAGTAATGCAAATCCAATGAATACTTCTGCCCATGATCTAATATTAGCTTTTGAAGCAAACATCATAGGAAATCCAATAGCAATAATTGGTAATGCTATAGAGGATATTTTAACTTTAAATCCAAGGATAGCTATCAACCAAGCTGTAATTGTGGTCCCAATATTTGCCCCCATTATAACCCCTATAGATTCTACTAAAGAAAGCAGTCCTGCATTTACAAAACTTACTATCATTACAGTAGTTGCAGAGGAGGATTGCAAGAGTGCAGTAATTAAAAATCCAGTGGTTATTCCTAAAAATCTATTAGAAGTCATTTTACTTAAAATGCTTCTCATTTTGCTCCCTGCTACCTTTTGTATTCCATCACTCATTATCTTCATTCCAAAAATGAAAAACCCGAGCGCTCCTATAAGCTGTAATAATTCAAAAATTCCAAATTCCATATTTATCGCTTTCTATTTTGGTTGCAAATTTATACTTTTTCTACTTTTTGATTAAAAAAATCAAATAACTTTCTCATGATTTACTAAAAGGGGAAAACAACTCTTCCCAGGTTGTATTATTATTTACTGTATTTGTAAATCCTGTAAAAGCAATACTCTTATCCAATGCAGTTTGCAAATCAAAATCACTTTGATTTTGAGCAAAACAAATTCCTTTTCGCATAAAGTTCTTTACTAAGTATTCTTGTTCAGTTTGTCCAGGAGTTGGAATAAAAATTGCCTTTTTGCCCAGCTTTGCTAAATCCATTATAGTGGAATAACCAGGCCTGCAAATAATAAGATCAGATTGCAAAATAGTAGTATTTAGATCTTTTGCATTAAGATGTGACTTAATCGTTAAATTTCCTAATTGCTCACTAGTACTCAATTCCGGTTTTCCCAAAACAATTATGGATTTTTCTTCTCTGCTCTTCAGAGCTTCTATTAATCCTTTCTCCAAAATTGTTCTTTGAGGTTCAGGTCCAGAAACAAGTGCTAAAAGATCATACTTCCTTTCTTCTTCACGCTTTTTAAAACGAGATTGAACTCCTATATATAAGCTGTTATTGGGTAATAATTTTGGCTTGGAAAGACTCCCTGCTAGATTCTCTTTTTCACCATCCATTATCCAACAAACATCAAATTTATTAATGTATTTGTAGTTGAGCTTTCTTATTTCATCAGAAAAATAGGGGCTTTGTATTTGTAATTGATGAGTAACGAAAACAGAAGGCACTTTTGTAGTAAATAAGCCAAATCGGTTGTCTGAGATTACCCCATCAATCTCATACTCTTTTACAATTTGCTTTATAGTTTGATTTTCTTTATTTATACTCCATAATAGCTTTGGTATTTGTAAAAGCATACTTACACTCATAGGTAGATAAGTATGGTATTTAATATTGTAGCCACTAAAACGAACCATCTCTAAATTCGGAAATTCTGTACTTAATAAATGTAGTGGGCGCCCATCAGCAGCTAAAACTACTTCAAAGTTTTGTGAAATTAAAGCATTTATAATAGGGATGCATCTTGTAGCATGCCCGATTCCCCAATCTAGTGGCGCAACTAAGATTCTTTTTTTCGATTTCACAGGCCGAAAATACTTAAAACACTCGTACTTTTGTATTATACTATTAGGTTTTGGCAAAAAATAAATTAAAAAAATTCGCTCAAATGAAGGATTACAATCATGTGATTGAACCATCACTAGATGAATTAAAAGCAGGATTAGCGCTAAAAGGAAAATGGAGAAAGGACTTCTTCAGAAATAATAATCCTTTGGTACTGGAACTTGGATGTGGCATGGGTGAATATAGCGTAGGGTTGGCTGAAAAATATCCTGAAAAAAATTTCCTAGGAATCGATATTAAAGGTGCTAGAATTTGGCAAGGAGCTACTGAATCATTAGAGAAAGGAATGAAGAATGTGGGGTTTCTGCGCATTAGAATTGATTGGATTGAAATGTGTTTTGCAAAAACGGAAGTAGATGAAATTTGGATGACCTTTCCCGATCCTCAGCTTAAAAAAAGGAGAGGAGCTAAGCGGCTGACTCATCCAGGATTTTTAAAACGTTATAAAAAGATCTTAAAAGAAGGTGCTCCTATTCATTTAAAAACGGACAGCCAATTTTTGCATGGTTTTACACTGGGCGTTATTACTGGTGAAAATCATATTTTAGAAGATGCAACAGAGGATTTATATAATTCAAATCAGCAAAGAGAACATATGGAGATTAAAACACATTATGAGAAAATTTTCTTTAAAAAAGGATTACCGATTACTTATTTGAGGTTTAAATTGAATTATTAAGCAAGGTCTTTTAGAAAATGAGGGTGTTGAAATTAAAAACAACCAAATTGTTGATTTGAAAAAATACGTGTGGGAGCCAAAAAATGCTTTGTAGTTTTTGTATCTAAAATTATAGCATTATCAGATTTTCACATTGTTACATTAGTACATTAGTTGTATCTTTGTATGCTTAAATTTTACAATGAAGCTAACTAAACAGCAAATAGAACAGGCCCTATCACACATTACACTACCTAATGAAGAGCAAAATATTATTGAAAGTGGTGCTATAAAAAACATTCAGATTTTTGGAAAAGATGTAGAGCTAGATGTAGAGATTCAAAATCCTACTTTGCAATACAAGAAAAAAGTAGAAGTAGATTGCATGAAAGCGATACACGATTATGCTTATGAAAAATCAGCTGTAAGAGTGAATTTGATTATTAACTCTCCTGAAAAAGCAACTCAAATAAAGGGTAATGCCATTCCTAATGTAAAAAACATTATTGCAGTTTCTTCCGGAAAAGGTGGGGTTGGGAAATCAACTATTACAGCAAATTTGGCTGTCGGATTGGCTCAACTTGGGAATAAAGTTGGGATTGTAGATGCAGATATTTACGGACCATCTATGCCCATGATGTTTGATTTAGAAGGGGCTGTTCCACAAGGAATTGATGTAGATGGAAGAACAAAAATGAAGCCAATTGAGAGCTATGGCGTAAGATTACTTTCTATTGGTTTTTTCGCACAAGCTCAGCAAGCAGTAGTTTGGAGAGGGCCAATGGCATCAAAAGCATTAAATCAACTTATTTGGGATGGACATTGGAGAGAGCTGGATTATCTAATTATTGATTTGCCACCGGGAACAGGTGATATACATTTGTCTTTGGTGCAATCTATTCCTTTAACCGGGGCAATTGTAGTTAGTACACCTCAGCCTATTGCTTTGGCTGATGCCAGAAAAGGGGTTGACATGTTCAAGATGGAAAGCATTAATGTTCCCGTTCTTGGAATTATTGAAAATATGGCCTATTTCTCTCCTGAGGACATGCCAGACAAAAAATATTATATCTTTGGAAAAGAAGGAGCAAAAGAATTGGCCGAGCAAATGGATATTAAATTATTGGCAGAAATACCAATTGTACAATCGGTAAGAGAGGCGGCAGATGCAGGCAGACCAGCTATTTTACAAAACGATACTTCAATTGCAAAATCATTTATAACTTTGGCAAAAAATGTAATTGCTGTAATTGAGAAAAGAAATACTAACATTAAACCAACTCAGGTAGTTAAAACAACCCATTCAAAGGGTTGTTCAAATTAAAAGGGAAATTATGGGAATAATTACAGATAGGGAATTACTTAGTAAAATTGAAGGAGCATTAGATGAGGTTCGCCCTTACTTAGAAGCTGATGGTGGGGATATTAATTTGGTTGAGGTTACTAATGACATGGTGGTAAAAGTGAAACTTATGGGAGCTTGTAGTAGTTGTAATGTGAGTATGATGACCATGAAATCTGGAGTGGAGCAAGCAATAAAACGAGCTGTTCCAGAAATAAAAGAAGTAATAGATATTACTAGTTTATAGTATTATCTTAATTTTTCAGGGATACTACAAACTGGAATTTCCTTCATTTTATGCGAATTAACTTCTCGGAGGCTTTTATAAATAGCCAAAACTTCTTTCTCTCTTGCAGTAATGTTATTGTTGTTTTCTGAATAACGCATGGCCCATTCCAGTTCTGGATAAGTAGCGCCAATTTGATCTTCATCCGTTCTGTCATCATTCCAAAGCCCATCAGTTGGACGAGCAGCTTGTATGTCCTCAATAATATTTAACTTTTTCCCCAATGTAAAAATTTCCGATTTTGTTAAATCGGCAATAGGGCTCAGATCTACTCCTCCATCTCCATATTTTGTAAAAAATCCAATTCCGAAATCTTCTACTTTATTGCCAGTTCCAAGCACCAAATAATTATTTAGTTGAGCAAAATAATAAAGAGTAGTCATTCTGATTCTTGCGCGAGTATTAATAAGTGCTCTTTCTGCCGTTTCTTCTGTTTTGATTTCAGGCATTAGTTTTATAAATGAATCAAAAATGGCGGTAAGATCTGTTTCAATTGCACTTATATTAGGATACTCTTTTTGTAACCAATTTACATGTTTATTTGCCCTTTCTACTTGTGCGGCACTTTGGTGTATTGGCATTTCAACACATAGTATTGGAAGGTTAGTTTTTGCTCCTAATACGGAAGTTACAGCAGAATCAATCCCCCCTGAAATACCAATTACAAACCCTTTTGTTTTCGATAAGTTAGAATATTGTTTGAGCCAGCTAACAATATGTTTGATTATTTTTTCTTCTTTCACAAAATATGTTTTCGCAAAAGTAATTATTGTTTTCATTAAAACTAAATAGATTCTTAATTTTGCAAATATGAAAGCATTCAAATTATTCTTTTCCTTATTTGTTATAGCGCTTTGTATTTTTATTTTCAGAAACAACAATGCTGATAAAACGACAAAGAAAGAAGTAAATATTTACCGATTTGAGCAAACTCTTTTCACTACCGATAGCATTAAAATAGAGGGGGATATTTTGGAGTGGGAAAAACAATTAGGTTCTTTTTTCGAGAGTTTTAATTCTGAAATTTTAAGAACAAGGTCTAGGCAAGAAAATTATAAAGATGATATCTTGCAATTTGTTTCTCATCCGGATATGCGAGAAGCATACGATACACTTATGCAAAAATATCCTGATATAGCGTTTTTGGAAAGGGATTTAGCAAAAGCTTTTGGCAGATACAAATTACATTTTCCTGAAAAGCAACCCCCAACTATAATCACTTATTTTAGTGGCTTCAATTTTGGAGTAGTAACTAATGATACTATTCTCGCTATTGGGTTAGATTATTTTCTGGGTAAAGATTGTAGTTTTTATAAGCGCCTTAATTTTCCTGAGTATATGCGTTTTAAAAATCAGAAAAAGTTTATTCTGCCCTATTGCTTTGAAGCAATCGCTAATAATGAGTTTGGTATTTTTGATAGTGGAAATGATTTTTTATCTCATATGATTTATAAAGGGAAAATCATGTATTTTATTAACGAAATCGTACCACATATTTCTGATGAAGATAAACTCAGATTCAGTAAAAAACAAATTGTTTGGTGTGAGGATAATGAGCAATCTATTTGGGCTTATTTTATTCAAAACGACATTCTTTTTTCTACCGATATGAAGCAGTATAATAGTTACATCAATTATTCGCCTTTTGCAAAAGGAATGTTAAACAAATCTCCCGGAAGAATTGCCTATTGGCTAGGATGGAAAATTGTGAACGAATATATGGAAAACAATACGAGCGTTACTTTAATAGAATTAATGCAAAACACAAAGCCCCAAGAAATTTTACAACAATCGGGCTACAAACCCTAAAGAATAATGATGAAAAAATCAAAAATTAGTTTCGAAATTGATCTAAACGAAAACAACATTCCGCAAAATATTCAGATGAGCAGTACAGATGGACAGTTAAAAAAGGGAGATGTAAAATCTATTTTAATTTCTGCTTGGGATAAAAAAACAAATGAAACTTTGCGCATTGATCTTTGGACAAAGGATATGATGGTAAGTGAGATGCTTATCATGTATCATCAAACTTTGCTTTCCATGGCAAGTTCATTAGAAAAAGCTACTAATGAAACCAATTTAGCAGATGCACTAAGAGATTATTGTGCATTTTTTGGGGAGAAGTCAGGAATAATAAAAGCTAAGAAGTAAAAAGAAGATTCGTCTTTTCGATAAAGTCAAGAATTTCTTTACTTCCTTTTCTTTTAGGTACTGACGCGAAAAAAGTTTGAGGTATTTCTTCCCATTGTTTTAGCATCTCAGTTTTGTAATTTTCTATATTTTTTTTAAGTTCAGTCTTGCCTAATTTATCAATTTTTGTAAAAATCATAAGAAAGGGTATTTGCTTTTCGCCCAACCACTTCATAAATTCCAAATCAATCTTTTGGGGCTTGTGTCTGCAATCCAGAAGCACAAAAAGACACATTAAATTCTCTCTGTTTTCTAAATAACTAAAAATAATTTTTTGAAATTCTTGCTTTTGTGTTTTAGAAACGGTAGCATAGCCATAACCAGGCAAATCCACCAAATACCACTCCTTATTGATTAAAAAATGATTAATAAGCTGTGTTTTTCCGGGCTTTCCTGAAATTTTTGCAAGCTGTTTTTTATTTGTAATAAGATTGATAAGAGATGATTTTCCGACATTCGATCTGCCAATAAAAGCATACTCTGGCATATCTGCTTTTGGGCAAAGGGTATAATCCGTATTACTGATAATAAAATCGGAACTTTTTATCTGCATCACAAAATTTTAGAAATGATTACCCAGCCAATCAATGGTAATTTTGCTAAACTTTTCAGGGTGTTCCCACATTGGCGAATGCCCACATTTGTCAATCCATAAAAGTTCGGAATTAGGGAAAAGACTATGAAATTCCTCCGCAACATGTGGGGGGGTTACCTTGTCTTGCTTTCCCCAAATAAGGCAAACAGGCATTGTAAAGCGAGGTATATCTTTCGCCATATTGTGCCGTATTGCAGATTTTGCAAAAGCAAGCAAACGGATAACAGAAGCTCTTTTATTAGCAATATCAAATACTTTATCTACTAATTCTTTGGTGGCAGTTTTTGGATTGTAAAAGACCTCTTCTGTTTTTACTTTTATGTAATCATAATCTCCTCTTCTTGGAAAAGTATCTCCCATTGCGTTTTCATACAAACCAGAACTTCCAGTTAGCACCATGCCTTCTACTTTTTCCGGGTATTTTTTAGAAAAAACAAGGGCAATATGTCCTCCCAGTGAATTTCCAACTAGTACAGCTCTCTCTAATTTTTTATGCCTCATGAAATCATTAAGATATTCTGCTAAATACTTTATAGAAGTTTTAAGTAAGGGAACTTCAAAAAGTTTCAAATCAGGTGCAAGTACTTTGAATCCGGCATTAGCCACAATATCAACCATGCTCCCAAAATTATCTACCCCTCCCATAAGGCCGTGTAATAAAATTAGAGGGGCTCCTTCCCCTTTTTCAATATATGTAAATTTTCCCTCTTTTTTTATCATCTAATTCTTTTTCAGCAGTTGCAAAGTAAACAAATTTTATTTGATAGGAGTAGAGAATATTCATTCTTCTGAATACCATCTGAAAAACACAGAAAATGGATAAAGTTTTCAACAAAGTGGTAAAATGTGGTAAAATGTGGGGCATTTATAATATATTTACACCCATTAAAGAAGAAAAGTGATTAATCTGATAGGAACATATGAATGTAAGTCTGATGCAAAAGGTCGTATCATGCTTCCCTCCGCTCTAAAAAAACAATTATCTCCTGTGATGCAAGATGGTTTTGTAATAAAAAGAAGCGTTTTTAATAATTGCTTGGAGATGTATTCAATGAAAGAATGGAATACAATAGCAGCACAGGTGAATCAATTAAATCGGTTTATAAGGAAGAATATTGATTTTATACGCTCGTATATGTCAGGATTAAAAATAGTAGAAGCAGATGGAAATGGTAGAATACTTATCCCAAAAAACCTAATTGTTTTTGCTGGAATTGATAAGGAAATTGTGCTAACTGCATCTGTTAATGTCATTGAGATTTGGGATAAGCAGCAGTATGAAGACACCATAAAATCAACATTGAAAGACTTTGGAAAATTAGCGGAAGAAGTAATGGGGAATCAGTCACATGTAAAGAGGGAGGATGATGTATCATGAGCCGGTTTTACTAAGTGAGAGTGTGGAGGGGCTTAGTATAAATCCCAACGGAATTTATATAGATGTAACATTTGGCGGGGGTGGACATTCGAGAGAGATTTTAAAAAATATTAGCACAGGAAAGTTGTATGCTTTTGATCAAGATACAGATACTAACAATAATATTTTAGAAAATAATAATTTTAAATTATTGAATACTAATTTCAGAAACATTAAAAACTTTTTAAGATTGGAGGGAGTAAATAAAATTGATGGATTGTTGGCGGACTTAGGTGTTTCTTCTCATCAATTTGATATTTCAGAAAGAGGATTCTCCACTCGATTTTCAGGACCATTGGATATGCGTATGAATCTCAATTCTGAATTGGATGCCAAGCATATCATTAATAATTATTCAGAAGAAGATTTGGCAAAAGTATTTTTCGGATATGGTGAACTTAGAGAATCAAGAAAAATTGCCAAAACAATTATTACAGCTAGGAAGGAGAAACAGATTCTAACCACTAATCAGCTTTTAGATTGCATGCAGCATTTAACCATTGAGAGAAAAAGAAATCATTTTTTTTCGAGAGTTTTCCAATCCATACGAATTGAGGTAAATGATGAAATAGGAGCATTAAAAGCAATGCTAAATGCAGCAACTGACTTATTAAAAGTTGGCGGTAGATTATCGGTAATCTCCTACCATTCATTGGAAGATAGATTGGTAAAGAATTTGGTAAAAAAAGGAAATATAGAAGGAAATCTGCAAAAAGATTTTTACGGAAATCCTTTCAAAAAATTTAAAGAAATCAGTAAAAAAGTAATTATTCCTTCTGAAAAGGAAATAAAGAACAACTCAAGAGCAAGAAGTGCAAAGCTAAGGATTGCTGAAAAAATATAGAATGAGAAGTAAAAAAGCGCAAGAGCAAAATATTATTACCCAAATAATCAGAGGAGATTTTCTTTCTAAGAAGGAGAATCAGGAACACCTACCATTTATCCTATTTGTTGTGCTTTTAATCATCATCAATATTACCCTTTACTACAATGCTGAGCATATCGCCAGAAATATTGATAAAGCAGAAAAAGAGCTATATGAATTGCGAGTGGAATACATTACTACAAAGTCGGAATTGATGGGTAAATACAAAAGATCAACAATTGAAAATACAGTGGTAAGTATGAGTTTAAAATCATCACTAATAGCTCCAAATATTATTGAAGAAAACTAATGAATAAACAGAAAGGGAATATAAACTGGCGATTGATTTTTTTGTATTTTTTTATGATTCTTTTTGCAGTTATCATTTTATCTCATGTTTTTGTAATTCAACAATTAAAAGAATCATTTAGTCAGAACCAACCCGAGTTTATAACGGTTGAGGCGCCAAGAGGAAATATTTTCTCTGATGATGGAAGTCTGCTTGCGATATCTATGCCTCTTTATGATGTGCATATTGATTTTCAAACAATAGATAATGACACTTTTCGCAAGTACATTTCTGCCTTAGCTAAGAAATTGGAAAACTTATTTAACGATAAAACTGCTTTGTCTTATGAAATTGGGTTTCGAAATGCAAAAAAGAACAATGAAAGATATTATTTTCTTAAAAAAGAAATGACTTACAATAAAGTAAAACAATTAAAATCTTTTCCAATTTTTAAGATGGGTCAATTTAAAGGAGGGCTAATTTGTGAGAGAAAAGAAAATAGAGAAATACCATTTCAACTGTTAGCAAAACGAACAATAGGATATGAAAGACAGGGGATAAAGCCAATAGGAATTGAAGGAGCTTATAACCAAATTTTGAAAGGGGAAAACGGTAAAAAGTTAGTACAAAAAATTTCTAAAAAGGTTTTGATGCCAATCAATTCTAATGCGAATGTATTGCCAAAAGCCGGAGATGATGTAATAAGCACTATCAATATTGATTTGCAGGATGTTACTGAACAGGCATTAATAAATGCACTTGAGAAACATAAAGCAGAATTTGGTTGTGTGGCTGTGATGGAGGTGAAAACAGGAAAAATAAAAGCAATTGCTAACCTCAGAAGAATAGAAGAAGGATTGTTTATTGAAGATTACAACTATGCGATAGGGGAACATTCCGAGCCTGGCTCTACCTTCAAATTGGCTTCTATTTTGGCTGGATTGGAAGATGGATTTTTCAAGTTATCAGATAGTGTAGATACCGAAAATGGCAGGTGTAAATTTTTTGACAGAACTATGATTGATTCCAGAAAAGAGGGTTACGGGAAAATAACAATTGGGGAAGCTTTTGTAGTATCATCAAATGTTGGAATCTCCAAAGTTATAAATAATGCTTATGCCAAACAACCAGAAAAATTTGTGGATAGGTTATACAAATTTCAACTAAACACTCCGCTTAATATTGAGATTTCAACTCCAGAAAATCCTAAAATAAAAACACCAAAAAGTCTTGATTGGTCAGGCACCACTTTGCCTTGGATGTCCATTGGTTATGAAGTGAGTTTGACACCGCTTCATCTGCTGACATTTTATAATGCAATAGCAAATAAAGGGCGAATGGTAAAACCACTTTTTGTAAGCGGCTTTAAAAGAAATGGAAAATTTATTGAAGTAAATAATACAGAAGTTATCAATCCTGCAATTTGTGCCAGAACAAATATCGAGCAAATTATCCCCTTAATGATACAAGTAGTGGAGAGAGGGACAGCAAAAAACATAAAAAGCAAACAGTATAGTATTGCCGGAAAAACGGGTACTTGTCAGCTTAATTATTGGAAAAGAGAAAAAGGAGAGAAAAAAAGCTATCAGGCATCTTTTGCAGGATTTTTTCCAGCAGATAACCCAAAATATTCATGTATTGTAGTGATAAGTAACCCGACAGAAAACGGCTTTTATGGTGCAAAAGTGGCAGCACCCGTATTTAAGAAAATTGCAGATAAAGTTTTTGCATCTGACTTGGAATTGCATAAAGTGTTTACAGCCCAAAAAAACACAAGTTCGCCTTATACCAAAAACGGAAACAATTATGATGCACAAGTTGTTTTAAGCGAGCTAAATATCTCTTTCCAAGCTGATAAAACCAATTGGATAATTGCTAGTGCTAAGCAAGATATTATTGAGCTAAAAACACGGAAAATAGAAGAAGATTTAAAAGATGGCTTTATTCCTGAATTAAGAGGAATGGGGATTCAGGATGTGCTTTTTCTTTTGGAAAACAATGGGCTTAGAGTTCATTTTTCAGGGAAAGGAACAATAAAAAATCAAAGTTTAAAAAAAGGGAAACGATTTAAAAATGGAAGTGAAATAATTTTGGAATTAGCATGAAATCTTTAAAAGAGATACTTTATAAAGTAGAAATTATTAATGTAGTTGGCACCACCTATTTACCTATTTTCTCTGTGCATTTTGATTCCAGAAAAGTAAAAAAACAAAGCTTATTTGTAGCGGTAAAAGGGACAATAACGGATGGTCATGAATATATCTCACAAGCCATAAAAAATGGTGCGACCGCCATTGTAGCAGAACAACTCCCTTCTGAAACTGAAAAAAATATCAGCTACTTTATTGTAAAAAACTCTAGTAAGGCATTAGCAGTAATAGCTACTAATTATTTTGAAAATCCATCCGAAAAGTTAAAACTTATTGGGGTAACAGGAACAAATGGAAAAACAACCATTGTTTCTCTTTTATTCAATCTGTTTTTAGGGATGAATAAAAAGGTTGGAATGCTTTCTACGATTAATAATAAGATAAATAA
This sequence comes from uncultured Flavobacteriales bacterium, assembly GCA_913047525.1. The sequence goes on from CAJWUS010000005.1 coordinate 13,801, forward strand.
TGACACTATTGAAAGCACCCATACAACAGCAGATGCAGTTGAAATTAACCAGCTTCTATTTCAGATGGTTTCTGATGGATGTGAGTATTGTTTTATGGAAGTAAGTTCGCATGCAATTGACCAGAATCGTATTGTAGGACTTGTTTTTGATATCATGGTTTTTACCAATATTTCTCACGATCATCTAGATTACCATTCCACTTTTAATAAATATATAAATACTAAAAAGAAAGTGTTTAATCAATTAAATTCTAATGCCATTGCTCTTGTAAATAATGATGACAAGCATGGTATAAATATGCTAAGAGATACAAAAGCAAAAAAGCAAACTTATTCCTTAAAAAGCATGTCCGATTTTAAATGTAAAATTCTGGAAAATCAGTTTGATGGAATGCTTTTAAGCATTAATAATTTCGATTTATGGACTAAATTAATAGGAGAGTTTAATGCCTATAATGTTTTGGCAGTTTATGCTGTTGGCGTTTTGCTAGAAACAGATGAAAAAAAACTCCTTGAAGGTATTAGTATGCTAAGTTCAGCAGAAGGGAGGTTTCAGAGTGTAAGAAATAGGGAAGGCGTAACGGCGATTGTTGATTATGCCCACACACCAGATGCGCTAAAAAATGTGCTTGGCACCATAAATAAAATAAGGTCAGGGAATGAAAAACTAATTACTGTGCTTGGCTGTGGGGGAGATAGAGACAGGACAAAGCGACCAAAAATGGCAGTAATAGCTTGCGATTTAAGTACCCAAGTTATTATTACTTCCGATAATCCCAGATCAGAAAATCCAGAGGATATTATCTCAGATATGATGGCAGTACTCAATCCTGTTCAGAAAAAGAAAACTTTGCTAATAAGCGATAGAAAACAAGCCATCAAAACAGCTTGCACAATTTCAGAAAAAGAAGATATCATATTGGTAGCTGGCAAAGGGCACGAAAAATACCAGGAGATAAAAGGAGTAAAATATCCTTTTGACGATATGGATGAAATAAAAGAATCTTTAAACCTAATTAAAAGCTAATGTTATATTACTTATTTGACTACCTACAAGAAGCGTATAATTTTCCAGGAGCGGGCGTATTTCAATATATTTCCTTTCGTTCGGCCATGGCAGTAATCACTTCCCTTTTTGTTTCTATGGTTTTTGGTGGAAAAATCATCAATTTGATACGAGAAAAACAAATAGGGGAACAGATAAGGGAATTGGGATTAGAAGGTGAAAAGCAGAAAAAAGGAACGCCAACAATGGGAGGATTAATCATTATTGCTGCAATCCTTATTCCTACACTACTTTTTACAAAACTTGAAAATATCTACATTATCATCATGATTATCTCTACCCTTTGGATGGGCGTAATTGGCTTTATTGACGATTATATAAAAGTGTATCGTAAAGACAAGCAGGGGTTAGCCGGACGATTCAAAATATTAGGGCAAGTTGGCTTGGGAATTATTGTAGGACTGATTATGATTTTTCATCCTGACATTACCATAAAAGAAAAGTCGGAAGGTCCTTGGGAAGCGAATTGGAATTCTAAAAACTCCCCAAACCCAGGAGATACTATTTCTATGAATGATTATACTGATGAATTTGGATTTGAGACTGAATCAAGAAAATCATCAAAAACGACTATTCCATTTGTAAAAAATAATGAATTTGATTACAAAATACTTACAAACTGGATGGGTGACATAGCGCCAATTGCATCCATGATTTTGTTTATACTTATTGTGATTTTGATTATTACAGCAGTATCCAATGGTGCAAATATGACGGATGGTTTGGATGGTTTGACAACAGGAACTTCCGCCATAATAGGAGCTACTATTGCGGTATTTGCTTATGTGTCTGGTAATATTATAGCAGCCGATTATCTCAATATTATGTACATCCCAAATACTGGAGAGTTAGTGATTTTCATAGCATCTTTTGTGGGGGCTTGTGTGGGATTCTTGTGGTATAACTCCTACCCAGCACAAGTGTTTATGGGTGATACAGGAAGTTTGTCTCTCGGAGGTATAATTGCAGTAGCAGCAATCCTTATTCGAAAGGAATTATTGATACCGATTTTGTGTGGAATTTTCCTAATTGAAAATCTTTCGGTTATTCTGCAAGTAGGTTATTTCAAATATACCAAAAAGAAATATGGGCAGGGAAAAAGAATATTCAAAATGGCGCCTTTGCACCATCATTTTCAGAAGTTGGGTTATAACGAAAGTAAAATTGTTACGCGTTTTTGGATAGTAGGAATCATGTTGGCAATACTAACTATTGTGACGCTAAAATTAAGATAGGTGAAAAAACAAATAGTGATTTTAGGTGCAGGGGAAAGTGGAGTGGGGGCAGCTATTTTAGCAAAAAAAAAGGGGTTGAAAGTTTTTGTTTCAGATAGTGGAATAATAACTAAGGAAAATAAAAAAGTTCTTTCAAATAATGAGATAAAATGGGAGGAAGGTAAGCACACAATGGAAAAAATTTTGCAAGCAAAAGAAGTAGTAAAAAGTCCGGGAATTCCAGACGATATAGACATCATTCAAGCCATAAAATTGGCAGGAATTTCTGTTGTTTCAGAAGTGGAGTTTGCTTTTAGATACACTAAAGCAAAAGTGGTTGCCATAACAGGAAGCAATGGCAAAACCACTACTACTCTGCTTGTTGGCCACATCCTAAAAAAAGCAGGATTGGATGTGCTCATAGCTGGGAATATTGGTGTTGGTTTTGCTAGAGAAATTGCAAAAAGAGATTATGATTATATCGTTTTGGAACTTAGCAGTTTTCAGTTGGATGGCATAAAGGATTTTCAACCAAATGTGGCGATTATTCTCAACATTACTCCTGATCATTTAACCCGATATGAAAATGATTTTAGCAAATATATAGCATCAAAGTTGCGTATAACAATGAATCAGCAAAAAGAGGATGTGCTTATTTATAATAGGGATAACAAACAGATAAAAGCTAACTTAAAAACAAAAGCAAAAGCGATACCAATTTCTATAAATAAACAGATAGTAGGGAATGGCGCTTTTTATAAAAACAACCAAATTAATATTAAACTAAACAACAAAAAGATGACAATTCAAGAACTAGCATTACAAGGAAAACACAACATTTATAATTCAATGGCAGCAGCAATTGCCACAAGAGTACTGGATGTAGAAAATGATATTATCAGGCAAAGTATGTTCGATTTCCAGAACATTGAGCACCGATTGGAATATGTGCTTACTGTTCATGGAATAGATTTTATAAATGATTCAAAAGCAACTAATGTAAATGCGACTTGGTATGCTTTGGAGAACATGACAAAACCAGTTATTTGGATTGTAGGAGGAGTGGATAAAGGAAACGATTATGATGAGATTTTGGAGATAGTAAAAAGCAGGGTGAAAGCCATTATTTGTTTAGGAGAATCAACCAAGAAAATACAAAAATATTTTAACAAAATAGTGGGTAAAATTGAAACGGTAAGCAGTATGGAAGAAGCAGTAAGGTCATCCTATCAATTAGGTGATAAAGGAGATGTGGTGTTATTATCTCCAACTTGTGCAAGTTTCGATATGTTTGATAATTTCGAGCACAGAGGGCAAGAATTCAAAAATCAGATTAGGAAATTATAAATGGATACCGTTCTAAGAAACATAAAATTAGAAGGGGACAGAACCATTTGGGTAGTGGTTTTCTTTCTGTGTATTTTCTCGGTGATTGTAGTATATAGTGCTGTTGGCATTGGCGATATTTTTAGCCATTTACTAAAACTAAGCATTGGCATAGGAGGTATGTATGTCATTCACAAATTAAAGTTCAAATACTTTTCTCGGCTTGGAGTTTTAGGGTTTTGGTTTTCGATTGCATTGCTTATTTTAGTGATGGTTATTGGGGTGAGTATTAATGGGGCTTCTCGTTGGCTTTCTATTTCAGGGCAAAGGTTTCAGCCATCCGATATTGCAAAGCTTTCGATTATATTATATACGGCTAGGCAATTAAGTAAACAAAGGAATTTTCTAGGGGAATTTAAAGGAGTAATATGGTATATTTTAATGCCAGTTCTTCTAATTTGTTTGCTGATTCTTCCTGCCAATTTTTCGACTGCTGCACTTGTTTTTGTCAATGGTTTGGTGCTGATGTTTATTGCAAAAATTAATTTGAAGTATATTTTAGGAATTGTTGGAATAGCACTTTTTGGAGGATTATTATTATATGGCACAGCCAAGTATGTGCCCTTAATGGGGGAGATTATGCCCCGTTCCAAAACTTGGGTAAACAGAATTGATGGCTTTTTCTCCCCATCAGAAAATTATAATTTGGATGAAGGACATCAATCCTATCAAGCAAAAATAGCAATACACAATGGAGGAATATTTGGGCAAGGACCAGGGAAAAGCGTGCAAAGGTATTTTCTGTATTCTAGCCATTCTGATTTTATTTATGCCATAATGGTGGAAGAATACGGAATGATAATAGGGGCATTTTTACCAATTTTACTTTATATGATTCTTTTTTTTAGGTCTGTAAAAATTGCAAACAGAAGTGAAAGTCAGTTTGGCGGATTAATTGCTTCTGGCTTGGCTTTTTCTTTGGTATTTCAAGCCATGATAAACATGGCGGTTGCAGTAGGGATAATGCCGGTAACTGGGCAAACTTTGCCCTTAATTAGTATGGGTGGAACTTCCATTTTATTTACCTGCATTACCATTGGTATTATACTTAGCGTAAGCAGGGATTCAACCGATAGAAATTATGAAGCAGTTTAGAGTAATAATAAGTGGAGGAGGAACAGGAGGGCATATTTTCCCAGCCCTTGCTATTGCAAAGGCATTAGAGAAAAAAGTGAGCAATATTGAGATTTTATTTGTTGGAGCAACAGGGAAAATGGAAATGAGTAAAATTCCAGCAGAAGGATATAAAATTAAAGGCTTATGGATAAGTGGCTTGCAAAGAAGAATTACCATTAAGAATTTATTGTTTCCATTTAAAGTAATAAGTAGTTTACTAGGCGCCAGAAAAATAATTAAAAAATTCAATGCAGATGTTGCAATAGGAACTGGTGGATATGCAAGTGGGCCTTTACTTTATATGGCGGCAAAAAGCGGCATACCAACTTTGGTGCAAGAGCAAAATTCATATCCTGGAATTACCAATAAAGTACTTTCCAAAGTGGTAGATAAAGTCTGTGTGGCTTATGATAATATGGAACAGTTTTTTTCAAAAAATAAAATCATTTTTACGGGGAACCCGATTAGGCAAGATGTATTGGAATTTGCCAGTAAAAAACAGATGGGTATTTCTCATTTTAATTTGGAAGAGAATAAAAAAACAGTACTTGTAATTGGAGGTAGTTTAGGGGCAAGAACCATCAATGAGGCAATTGATGAAAACATATCTTTTTTTGTAGAAAACAATTTGAATTTGATTTGGCAAACGGGCATTAGCTATCAGAAAAAAGCAGAAAAAAGTGTAAGAGAAAAAGCAGTAAAGGGAATAAACGCATATACGTTTATAAAAGAAATGGATAAAGCTTATGGGGCAGCCGATATTATCATTTCAAGAGCTGGGGCAATTGCCATTTCTGAGCTCTGTTGTATTTCTAAGCCTACCATTTTAATTCCTTCTCCAAATGTATCTGAAGATCATCAAACAAAGAATGCACAAGCGGTCGTTAATAAAAAGGCAGCACTGCTGGTGAAAGACAATGAGGTAGGCAGTAAATTGGTTAATTGTTTGCGGGAACTGTATGACGATACTATAATGCAGAAAGAGTTAATAAAAAACATCAAGAATTTGGCAGTAATGAATGCTGCTGACAAGATTGCAAATGAAGCATTGATTTTAAGTAAAAAATGAATTTAGATTTATCCAAACATATTTATTTACTAGGTATAGGAGGTATAGGCATGAGTGCCTTGGCAAGGTATTTTAATGCACAAGGAATACAGGTGAGTGGCTATGATAAAAGCAAAACCACACTTACAGAAAAATTAGAAAAAGAAGGTATTGCTATTCATTATAAAGATGATATAAGTCAGATAAGTGATGAGATAAAAGAGGCAAAATTCGCAGAGATTTTGGTGATTTACACTCCAGCTATTGATGAGAATAATACTGAATTTCGTTTTTTTAAAGAAAAAGGAATAATCCCTTTAAAGCGATCAGAAGTTTTGGGAATAATAACGCGCCAAAGTTTTACTATTGCTATTGCAGGAACCCACGGAAAAACAACAACTACTGCACTACTTACCCATATTTTGAAAAATTCTGAAATTGATTGTACTGCTTTTTTGGGTGGAGTTAGTAAGGATTTTAATAGTAACCTTATTTTAGCCGAAAAAGGAAATATTGTAATTGTGGAAGCGGATGAATACGATTGCTCTTTCCTTTCGCTTTATCCTGATGTGGCAGTTATTACTTCTATAGATGAGGACCATTTGGATATTTACGAAAATAAAAAATCATTGGAGATTGCCTTCCAAAAATTTGCTTCCCAAGTAAAACAAAAAGGATTTTTGTTGGTGCAAGCTGGCGTACAAACAGAATTTGAAAAACCAGAAAAGGGGACTTTAGTGTCCTATTCTGCCACAGAAAAGGCAGATTATTATGCTTCCAATATTGGCATCAGCAACAATAAAACAAAATTTGATATTGGGGTTTTAGATATTCTTCCCGGGATGGCTTATGAAAAAAAGATAACCAACTTACTGATAGATATGCCAGGAAAACACAATATTGAAAATGTGTTAGCAGCATCTGCTGTGGCTTGTTTTTTGGGGGCAACTTGCGACAATGTTGAAAAAGCAATTGGTTCTTTTAAGGGGATAAAAAGAAGATTTGAAATTCATTTGCATAATGATAAGATGACATTTATTGACGATTATGCCCATCATCCTGAGGAAGTAAAAGTGACTATACAAGCTGTAAAAGAGCTGTATGAAGGAAAGAAAGTCATGGTAATTTTCCAGCCTCATTTATTTTCAAGAACACAGGACTTTGCAGATGAATTTGCCGAGAGTTTATCCCTGTCAGATGAACTTATTTTGTTAGAGATTTATCCTGCCAGAGAAAAACCAATTGATGGAGTTACCTCACAAATGTTGGCTGAGAAGTGCACTATAAAAAATGAAGTTTGTAGCAAAGAGCAAATACTAAGCGTTCTTGAAAAAAAGGATTTTGAGGTGTTACTTACAATGGGAGCAGGGGACATAAGCACAATGATTCAGCCTATAAAAGAATTTTATAACTGATGAAAAAAGCATTTGAAATATTAAGCTGGCTTATGCTAATAGCTGTCATTGTATTGCTGATGGCTTTTTCGGTAAAAAACCAACAAATAGTGGAATGTCAGAAATTTGAGGTTGTGGTTGCAAGCAGTGAAAACCATTTTATAAACGATAAAATGATTAATGAACTATTAAGCAATAAAAACTTGCATCCATTAGGGAAAATAAGAGCAGAAATAGCAATGGATGAAATTGAAAAAAGCATTGGAAATCATACCTCCATTAAAGAGGTAAATGCCTACTTTGATATTGCTGGAAATGTATTTGTTGAGATTTTACAAAGAAATCCAATAGCAAGAGTGGAAACCGAAAACAACTCCTTTTATATTGATGAAAACGGCAAGCGCATGCCACTGTCAAAAGTGTATACTGCCCGCAGGCTTGTTATTACAGGAAAAGTAAATTTTCAAGAGAAAGGAGATCTCTTTTTATTGGCTAAATTCATTAATGAGAATCCGTTTTGGAAGGCACAAATTATGCAAATTCATACAGAAGAAAATGGGGAGTTAATACTAATACCAAGAGTTGGTTCTCAGCAAATAGTATTTGGGAAGCCGATAAATATAGCTACTAAATTCAGTAAGTTAAAATTATTTTATGAAAAAGGAATTTTAGAAAGAGGATGGAACAACTATTCACATATCAACTTAAAATTTAAAAATCAGATTGTTTGTACTAAAAAATAAAAAATATGGAAAATAATTCGCCAATAATTGTAGGACTAGATATAGGAACAACCAAAATAAGCGTGATGGTTGGCAGAAAAGACCAATTCGGAAAGTTGGAAATATTAGGAATGGGAAAAGCCATCTCAGGAGGAGTATTAAGAGGTATTGTGGCTAATATTGATAAAACCGTAGAGTCGATAAAACTGGCGGTGGAGGAAGCAGAGCAAAAATCAGGAGCCGAGATTGATGAGGTTTATATTGGAATTGCCGGTCAACATATCAAAAGTTTACAGCACAGAGGTGAAATGGTAAGAGATGATATTGAAAATGAAATTACCATTGACGATATGGAAAAGCTCAGGGAAAATATGTTCAAACTGGTTACCGTTCCTGGGGAGGAAGTAATTCATGTTATTCCCCAGGAATATACAGTGGATGGAGAAGATGGTATACAAAACCCTAAGGGAATGGCAGGTATTAAATTAGAGGCAAACTTCCATATTATTACGGCACAAGTTGCGGCAGTGCGCAACATTATAAGGTGTATAAAAAAAGCAGGATTAAATGCTAGGGAGCTTATTTTAGAGCCTTTCGCTTCCGCCATAGCAACCCTTGATAGTGATGAGTTAAATGAAGGAGTAGCACTAGTTGATATTGGTGGTGGAACCACTGATGTGGCTATCTTTTTAGAGGGTATTATTCGCCATACAGCTGTAATTCCATTTGGAGGGAATATTATAACAAAGGACATTAAAACAGGGCTATCCATTTTAGAAAAACAAGCAGAACTCTTGAAGGTGAAATTTGGTTCGGCAATGCATACATCTGATCAAGATAATGTAATGGTTTCCATTCCAGGCTTAAGAGGTAGAGAGCCAAAGGAAATATCTACAAAAAATCTGGCAGAAATAATAGGAGCGAGAATGAAAGAGATTATCGATTTGGTATATCATGAAATAAAAGTTTCAGGTTTTGAAAATAAACTAATGACGGGTATAGTACTAACTGGCGGTGGGGCTCAACTCAGAGCTTTGCCCCAATTGGTATCTTACATAACAGGCAAAGATATAAGGGTAGGATTACCAAATGAGCATTTAGGAAAGGAATCGCATGGTAAGGTGACAAGCCCAATGTATTCTACAGGGGTTGGTTTGGTGCTTAAAGGATTTGAAGATTTAGAAGTGGAAGTTATTTGGCCAGATGAAACAGGCAAAAAACAGAAACCAAAAGTTGGCGGAATATTATCCAGATTAAAAGAATTATTAGCAGAATTCTTTGAAGAAGATGTAACATAAAAAACAATCAATTATTAACTATAAAAACAATAAATCATGAATGAAAAAGAAAATGTATTCGAATTTAACCTACCGAAAAATCGGTCGTCTATTATAAAGGTGATTGGTGTTGGTGGGGGCGGAGGTAATGCCATCAATTACATGTATGAAAATGGTATTGAGGGCGTGGACTTTGTGGTCTGTAATACCGACTCCCAAGCATTGGATGCAAGTCCAGTTCCTACAAAAATACAATTAGGAGCTGAGCTAACGGAAGGCCTTGGTGCAGGTTCAAACCCTGAGACAGGGAGAAAAGCAGCAGAAGAAAGTATTGATAAAGTAACAGAACTTTTGGATGCAAATACAAAAATGTTATTCATCACAGCCGGAATGGGAGGTGGAACCGGAACGGGTGCAGCACCTATTATTGCGGAGGTTGCTAAAGAAAAGGGCATACTTACCGTTGGGGTGGTAACCATCCCTTTTTCAACAGAAGGAGGGAACAGACATAAATATGCTATGCAAGGGTTAAAGGAACTCAGAAAAAATGTAGATACGCTTTTGGTTATTAATAACGACAAGCTAATTGAGATTTACGGTAACTTAACTTTTACCCAAGCTTTTGCAAAAGCCAATGAGGTGCTCAATACTGCAACCAAAGGTATTGCAGAAGTTATATCACAACATTTGCTGGTAAATATTGACCTTAATGATGCCAGAAGAGTATTGGAAAATAGTGGCACAGCTGTAATGGGGCAAGCAACTGCATCTGGCGAGAATAGAGCCATTGAAGCGGTAAAAGGAGCATTGGATTCTCCATTGCTTAATGATAATAACATTAAAGGAGCCAAGCAAGTGCTTTTGAAAATTGTTACTGGCGGAGGAGAGGAAGAAATAAGAATGATGGAATTATCGGATATCAAACAAAAAATTCAGGAAGCAGCTGGTTGTGAGGTAAATATTATTGAAGGTATAGGCATTGATCCTGAATTAAATGGAGAAGTGTGCGTTACCGTAATTGCCACCGGATTTAATGTAAAAGTGATAAAGGATGATGTTATCGTTACCTTAGATGGAGAGAAAAATATTGATGATGTATTAAGCCAGGAAAAAGAGGAAGTACAAGAAGTGATATCTGCTAAAACAGAGGACAAAGGGCAGCACACTATTTTTGATAATGAAACAGAATTAGAAATGGAAGAAACGCTAAATGATCCTGAATTGGAAATAGAAGCAATAGAAAAAGAAGTAGAGATTGAGATAGAAGAACAGGAGTTGGAGCAGACAGAAGAAAAGGAATTATCAGCCGAAATAGATTTGGACTTAGAACCCCAAACAGTTGTTATTGATTTGGATGATGAAGTGGAATTACCAGGGGAATTAATCCCAACATTAAAACAAGAGGATGCAATAGAAGAAGTAGAATTGGAAATAAAAGAAGAGGCGATAAATGATGAGGAAACTCCACCGGTAAATCTGGAGACATTAACTAATAAATCCAGAGAAAGAGAAGATAGATTAAAGAATATCTCTATGAAGTTAAGAACGCCTTCTGGTTTAACTGCATTGGAAGACGAGCCAGCTTACAAACGTGATAATGTGGAATTGGAGGAAACACCACATTCTTCTGAGTCGGAAGTTTCTAAATATACTTTATCGGAAGGAGAGGATAATGAAACGGAAATAAAACCAAATAATTCCTTTTTGCACGACAATGTAGATTAGTTTTTTAATAGTTTTTGATTGTTAAAGCCCTCTTTGGAGGGTTTTTTTATGCAAATATTAATTATTTTTTTGTCATACTGAATAAAGTGAAGTATCTCCCTTTTCTATTTTTGTCATTGCAAAAAAATAATTTTGAAGCAATCTTTTTTGTTCTTTTACTTTGAAGCAAAAGAATCAAAAGTTCAAGACTGTATTCTTTTGAAACGCATAAGAAACATAAAATATAGAATAAAATAAACTCGCCTTTGGCTCAAACAGAATTTTGTTAATCTATCTTTTAATTTCTTGCCAAAAGAATAAGGTCATATCATTCCTATTAAAAAATCCCCACCAAATTGGCAGGGATTCTTAATAAATATATAACGCATTGCGTTTACATCATTCCTGGCATACCTCCACCACCTGGCATAGCAGGCATTGGTGGTTCAACCTCAGGAATATCTGCAACTACACATTCAGTAGTGAGTAACATCCCTGCCACTGAAGCTGCATGTTCTAATGCAATACGCACTACTTTTGCAGGGTCAATAACACCTGATTTATAAAGGTTTTCGTATTTCTCACTTTTTGCATTAAATCCAAAATCGGCTTTTCCGTCTTTTATTTTAGCTACAACTACCGAACCTTCAATTCCAGCATTTTCTACAATTTGTCTCAGTGGTTCTTCCACTGCTCTTTCAATGATGCTAACTCCTGTTTTCTCATCTTCATTTTCAGCTTTTACTTTATTAAGAGAATCGGCAGCTCTTACAATAGCTACTCCACCACCAGGAACAATACCTTCTTCAACAGCAGCTCTAGTTGCAGCTAGTGCATCATCCACTCTATCTTTCTTCTCTTTCATTTCTACTTCTGATGCAGCACCAACATAAAGAACAGCAACACCACCAGCTAGTTTAGCTAATCTTTCTTGCAATTTTTCTCTGTCATAGTCAGAAGTTGTACCCTCAATCTGTGCTTTTATTTGATTGACTCTTGCTGTAATGTCTGATTTTTTCCCAGAACCATTAATGATGGTTGAGTTATCTTTATCAATTACAATTTTCTCAGCACTTCCGAGCATTTCCAAAGTTGTTCCTTCCAGGGTAAAACCTCTTTCTTCCGAGACAACTGTTCCACTTGTAAGAATAGCAATATCTTCTAACATTGCTTTTCTTCTATCTCCAAAACCAGGGGCTTTAACTGCAGCTACTTTAAGCGCTCCTCTTAATTTATTTACTACTAATGTAGATAAAGCTTCTCCATCTACATCTTCAGCAATAATCATAAGTGGTCGGCCACCCTTTGCAGTTTCCTCTAAAATTGGGAGTAAATCCTTCATTGCTGAAATCTTTTTGTCATAAATAAGAATGTAAGGATTTTCTAATTCGGCTTCCATTTTGTCGGCATCTGTTATAAAATAAGGAGAAAGGTATCCTCTGTCAAATTGCATTCCTTCAACTACTTCTACAGTAGTTTCTGTGCCTTTTGCTTCTTCCACAGTGATTACGCCTTCTGTTTTTACCTTCTTCATAGCCTCTGCAATTAGAGCTCCAATGCTATTGTCATTATTAGCAGAAATAGCTGCTACTTGCTCTATTTTTTCATAACTATTTCCAACCTCTTTAGCTTGTTTTCCTAGGTCAGTTACAATAGAAGTAACAGCTTTATCCATACCTCTTTTTAAATCCATTGGATTAGCACCAGCAGCAACATTTTTTAATCCTGCTGTAATGATAGCTTGCCCCAATATGGTTGCGGTTGTCGTTCCGTCACCAGCTAAATCATTGGTTTTGGAAGCTACTTCCTTTAACATCTGAGCCCCCATGTTCTCAATTTGGTTTTCCAATTCAATTT